>CBDUBB010000023.1:0-14117 GCA_965365265.1 uncultured Flavobacteriaceae bacterium | reverse complement strand
GTCAAAGACTTCTCCCGATAGCTATCGGGACTGACAATAAGTTCAGCAAGTACCTGCTGTATGCCGTTGGGGAGAAATTGTTGGTGGTTATCGGGATATTGATTGCGCTGCAGATTGATAATTGGAACGAATGGAGAAAAGTTAAATAAGATGGCTTTCAGCAAAGTGCTATCGCTTTTAGATGAAGTGGAGGTATTTGCATACATTTAAATCTATGGCTGTTGATCATATCATGCGGTTTATTTCCTCAGTCTGCTGTTTTCTAATTGCGCTAGCCTTATTGCTCATATTGAGTATTGCGTGTGGATGTTCAAATTCAGAGAAAAGTCAAACCAATCTCGATGTATCTCCATACGTCTCCATTTTTGGGAAAAATGTTCTGGTGTTTGATGATTCCATGGATCAGGATCGTATAAAAAAGACACTCCATGCTCTTCATGAGCAGCAAGCGTATAACGAATTTGGCTCAGACCGATATGCACTACTCTTCAAGCCGGGAAGGTATGACTTAGATGTCACCGTCGACTATTATGTGCAGGCACTGGGTTTGGGAAGGCTTCCTGACGATGTAATCATTAATGGAGCCGTACAATCCATCACAACCACTAGCAGCAACAACGTTCCTGACAAGGTTACAACGATGTTTTGGCGTGGTGCCGAGAACTTCAAGGTAGTACCACGAGGGGGCGAAATGATTTACTGGGCGGTGTCACAAGCCGCTCCATATCGCCGTATGCATGTAGTCGGGGATATTAATTTTGATAAGGGTAGTTGGGCAAGCGGTGGATTACTTGCCAACTCCCTGGTTGAAGGTAGGGCCGGGTTGACCTCGGGCCAACAGTGGTTCACAAGGAATTCAAGCATAGAAAAGTGGGAAGGTGGAAACTGGAATAGAGTTTTTGTTGGTGTGGAAGGAGCACCAAAGGATTCATGGCCAGATCAACCAACAACTGTTATCGATAAAACACCTGTTATTCGTGAAAAACCGTTTTTAACCCTGACTGAATCAGGAGCATACGCCGTTTTTGTTCCTGCCCTGGAAAAGGAAACCTCGGGCCCTCTCTGGATTAATGGCGATGAAAAGGGTGAACTAATACCGATAACGTCCTTTCGTGTTGTATATCCTGAAAAGGACAATGCGGCCTCCATAAATCAGGCTCTGTCAGAGGGTAAACATATTCTCTTCACGCCGGGAATCTATGAGATGGATGAAACTCTGACCATTACCAGGCCCAATACGGTGCTATTGGGGCTTGGATTGCCAACACTCATTCCTCAAAATGGACAAGTTGCATTGAAAACAGATGATGTTCCCGGAGTAATATTGGCAGGTTTTATGGTAGATGCAGGACCTGAGTTATCCCCTACACTTATTCAAATTGGCCCCGAAGATGCTGATGGTAATTATGTCAATAACCCCATCTCTCTTCACGATATTTATTGCAGAGTGGGTGGTGCAGTCGTGGGGCAGGCTACCTCCACCGTGACGATCAACAGCCATTATGTAATTGGGGATCATTTTTGGTTGTGGCGAGCCGATCACGGCGTAGGCACCAAATGGATGGATGGACAAAATAAACATGGGCTTGTGGTGAATGGGGATCATGTGACGATCTACGGATTGTTCAATGAACATTTTCAGGGGTACCAAACGCTCTGGAAAGGAGAATATGGCAGAACCTATTTTTATCAATCTGAAATTCCTTACCATCCGCCCAGCATTGAGGTGTGGAATGACAAGGGAAAGCCGGGCTATGCTTCTTACAAAGTGGCGGACAATGTTATAAATCATGAAGCCTATGGCCTGGGTATTTACAGTTTTTTCAGTGGTGAACCGACGGTCTCAAATAACGTCAGACTGGAAAATGCAATGGAAGTCCCAGGGAATTCTGGTATTGAAATCACACATATCTCAACATTTGCCGGACTCAATGGAGGCATCAATCATTCAATTAATGACCTGGGGCCAACGGCTGAAAAAAATCAGCTTAAACAATACGACGGATTTAAAGGGAGCCAATGGCAAAAGACACAATATTGATTTCAAGTATAAATACAGATCCAGTGTCCATTCATAGAGACAATTGGCAAACTAGATAAATAAATTTAGATTCAGATGCTCCGCTTCTTCCGCCAAATACGACAAAGACTTCTCCCGATAGCTATCGGGACTGACAATAAATTCAGTAAGTATCTGCTATATGCTATCGGGGAGATCCTTCTGGTGGTAATTGGGATTTTGATTGCGCTTCAAATTGACAATTTGAATGATTATAGAAAAGACAGGGAGCAAGAAAAAGAATTATTAATTCAACTAAAATCAGAATATTCGAGCAATTTGGAGCAGTTAGAGGCAAAGATTGGTTTGAGAAACAAAATGATAGCAGCCTCCTATAAGTTGCTCGATTATGTAGACCATCGTGAAGAAAGATCCATTGATAGCACACTCCTATACCTGGGATTTACAATACTCACACCAACCTTTGATCCAATCGTAAATGACATTATTAGTTCCGGTAGGATTCAGTTGTTGCAGAACCCTACCCTGAAAGAAAAACTATCTCGCTGGACCAGTGATGTGGTACAGGTTACCGAGGAGGAAATCGTTTGGTTGAATTATAGGTCCAACAATTACAGACCGTTTCTGGAAGAACATATTTCCATCAGAACACTTACCCATCACAATTGGAAAAATGGGCTTCTAACAACTTTTCAATTAGACAAGGATGTCAATACTAAGTTCAGGTTAACCGAGTCAGACAGAAAGACGGACATCTCATTATTGTTGGACAACCCAAAATTTGAGGACAAAATAGCTACCTGTTTAGAACTGATCATGCTTACCAACAGTCAATCCCTGGGCTTAAAGAAGCGGATAACAGACATATTGGAACGTATTGAAAGGGAATTGAAAAGATTTAATCCCTAATTTGTTAATTCTCCACTTTTTCCGCCATTTACCTCAATTCAAATTTATCGAACTTCCGGTCAATTCTGGCGTAATCGAACCTCTTTGGGTTGTTTCAATTTGCTCGCTGCCCAAGGATTACGTCAGGGGGCAAATCCAAAATTTTTCAGTAGGATGGAGGCATGAAATTTTGAGGTATTTCATCTAAAATGAAAAGGGATTATTCATACACAGCCTGTTTATTTTTAGTAGCTTTATTATAGCTTTTAAAAGTCCGTTGCATTATGAAAAATCTCCTTTTCACGGTTTTCATTCTTTGTTTTCCATTAGTTGTTGCAGGCCAGAATCCATTGTATACCAGGTCAGGGGAACCCACAGAGAACGCGGGACGTTACCGCACCCTTGAAATAAGAGGGCATTCTGGAGGTCATATGTACGGGGGCGAAACCCTCACCTCCAAGCTGGAATCCGGATACGGAGCGCTGGAAGTCCGATTTGCCTGGCAGAGCCGGGATGAGGAGATCTGGGGGAAGTACGGGTATCCTTCCTACGGAGTGGGTTTTTATTCCGGTTTTCTCGGTGACCCGGATGTGTTTGGGAACCCGAATGCGCTATTTAGCTTTATTAATTTTCCGGTGAGCAACCCTTCCCGAAGAAACCAGTTTGCCATAGAGCCCTCCCTTGGGCTCACCTATAACCTAAATCCGTATGATCCGGAGAATAATCCGCTCAATGATGCCATCGGGGCCCGGATGGCGGTGTATTTCAACCTGAATTTCGGATGGGCCTACCAGTGGACCCCGGAAATGGATATCACCTACGGCATCGACTTCTCCCACTTCAGCAATGGACGCAGCTTTACCCCGAACTGGGGGTTGAATATGTTCGGGATCAATGTGGGGCTGCGCTACCACTACAATGCCGCCCAGCATCGGATTGACAAAAGCGCCTATCCGGAAAGCAAGCTCCAGAACAGATACCTCCGTTCCAGGAAAACGCCCAACGAAAAAGTGTCAGAAAACAACAGTCTGAATCTCTACGGGGCCATTGGCACGGTACAGACGGAGGAAGGAGCCGGGACGGATACCAGATATGGTACGGTTTCCCTGGTGCTGGACTACCAGCACAAGTTTAACAACATGCACAGCGTTTCCGTTGGGGTGGATTACTTCGTCGACAACAGCCTGAAGGAAACAAATCCAAACCAGGACGGGAAGACCAGCCTGGTGGGTATACACGCCGGGTACGACTTTATGTTCTGGAGATTTACAACCCTCCTACACGGGGGGACCTACATAACGGACAACCTCGGTAAGGATGCCCTGTTCCTTCGCCCGGCGATCCGGTATAACATCAACAAATGGGCCTATGCCCAGGTCGGGCTCAAGACCCTTGGGTTCGCGGCCGACTGGGTGGAATTCGGGATTGGTTTCAGGCCGTTCCGGTGGTAGGGTCCCTCCCGAACCAGTACATTTAGGATTTTTCAATTCCGGTTATTTTAACCGGGGATAACCCCCTCCCCCCCGTAGACAAGATATCTGGATTTGCCGCAATCGCCAATCAGGAAAATGCGCAAGCCTAATTCTCCTGTCTACCCCCTCACTTTTCTGTTTGCATTCCTTCAATCTGACGTTTTGATTTTTCTCCTGGCGAGCAAAACTATGGGTAACGCGTTTGAAGATTGTTAAAAAGCAATTGATGCAACCGTTCTTTTACCTCTCAGTAACGCTCCTTTATACTCTTGTTTTCAGCTGTTTTCGAACCGGAATTAAAGCGGAATTTGAATCGTTAATAAAATGTTGAATAGTTCTTTCGGGATACAGCAAATTCATGTAAACAAATTGCAAACTTTACAAAGGAGTTTTTTTCACCCCCTCTTAGTTTGTGGTTTCCACATGGTGTTCAGTTCCAGACTGGAGGTAACTTTTGCTTCGATTTTACGCGAGGCTTTTTTGTGTAATTAATTGATTATTAAGAATATAATAGATTACAACATGCAGATTTCCCAGATTATCAAGCGAGATTCCAGCACCGCTCCCTTTGTGCTTGAGAAAATCACGAATGCCATTGAAAAGGCCATGAGTGCTGTAGGCAACGGTACGCGAAAAGACGCCGAGATTATTTCGATGCAGGTGTATGAAGGCCTCCTGAACAGGAAGGAAGAGGATACGGATTACACCCCAACCGTAGAACAAGTTCAGGACATGGTTGAGGACAAGCTTATGGGAAGCACCTTTCACGATGTGGCCAAGGCGTATATCCTTTACAGGAATGAACAGGCCCGCAGGCGGCAATCCAACATTTTCGAGAAAAGGATCAACCTGAAACCTTACGAGTATCCCCAGCTCTACGAATATGTCCCCGCCATCCGCCACTCCTATTGGATCCACACGGAATTCAATTTTACCAGCGACGTTCAGGATTTCAAAACCCGCCTCAGTGAGGTGGAACGGAACGCCATTAAGAATACCATGCTGGCCATTTCGCAGATTGAGGTGTCTGTCAAGACTTTCTGGGGGGATATTTACCACAGGATGCCCAAACCAGAAATCGGAGCCGTAGGCGCCACCTTTGCGGAGAGCGAGGTCCGCCACCACGATGCCTATTCCCATTTGCTGGAGATTCTCGGACTGAACCACGAGTTCAGCAACCTGAAGAAAAATCCCGTGATCATGAAACGGGTGCACTACCTGGAAACAGCCCTGAAGAATGCCAAGAGCGAAGACAACCGTGAGTATGCAGAATCCATCCTGCTGTTCTCCCTGTTTATCGAGCACGTTTCCCTCTTCTCCCAGTTTTTGATCATCATGGCCTTCAATAAGTACAAAAACATGTTGAAGGGGATCTCCAACGCTGTGGAAGCCACTTCTAAAGAAGAGCAGATCCACGGGGATTTTGGTATCGACATCATTAAGATCCTGCAGGCAGAAAACCCCGAGTGGTTTGATGAGGGCTACAAGCGGACGATCCAGGATGTATGCCGGGAGGCCTATGAGGCAGAAAGCAAGATCGTGGATTGGATTTTTGAGGCCGGGGAACTGGAATTCCTGCCGAAAAAAGTGGTGGAAGAATTCATCAAGAATCGTTTCAACAAGTCCCTGGAGAGCATAGGGATCACCAAAATATTTGATATAGACGAGGCCGTGCTTCAGGAAACCGAATGGTTTGACGATGAGATCATCGGGACCAAGCACGGGGATTTCTTCGTCAAGCGATCCATAAACTACAGCAAACGAACTCAAAGTATAACCAGCGAAGACTTATTCTAAACCATGCGCGAGAACACTGCAACTAACTCAACAGATCAACAGAATGAAACCACAAAACCAGCCGTCGAGCAGCTGGTAAACGCAAGAAAGGAAACCCTGCAGGAGGCCAAATCCACCACAGGGGAACCTTCTTTTAAATGGCTTACGGACCACAGCCGGAAATTCCTTGCTTCGGGTTACCTGCCCGAAGGAGTCTCAGCGGAGGAACGCATCCGGGAGATTGCCGAACGGGCGGAGGAAATCCTGCAAATCCCCGGGTATGCAGACAAATTTTACCGCTATATGGGAGAGGGCTATTTTTCCCTGGCCTCACCGGTATGGTCTAATTTTGGAAAGCGGCGGGGGTTGCCGATCAGTTGTTTCGGCTCCCATATTGACGACGATATGGGCAACATCCTCTATACCCAGTCTGAGGTGGGGATGATGTCCAAACTCGGAGGGGGTACCTCCGGATATTTCGGGAAGATCCGCCACAGGGGGTCACCCGTAAAGAACAACGGATATGCTTCCGGAGCGGTCCACATCATGCAGCTCTTTGACAAGATGGTGGATGTGGTAAGCCAGGGTTCCGTAAGACGCGGCAGGTTCTCGCCTTATTTGCCCATCGACCACAAGGATATCGAAGAATTCCTGGAAATCGGAACGGAGGGGAACACGATCCAGCAGCTGACGCATGGGGTTACTGTATCGGACGAGTGGATGCAGGAAATGATCGACGGGGACACCGAGAAGCGGTCCGTTTGGGCGAAAGTTCTTCAGCGCCGGGGGGAAATGGGGTATCCGTATATCTTTTTCCGGGACCATGCCAACAACGGCGCGCCGGAAGTGTACAGGGAGAACAACCACCGGATCCATGCCAGCAACCTCTGCACGGAAATCATGCTTCCCTCCAATGAAAAGTGGTCTTTCGTATGTGTGCTCTCCTCCATTAACCTCCTGCACTTTGACAAGTGGAAAAACACGGATGCGGTGGAGACCATGGTCTTCTTCCTGGATGCGGTCCTGAGCGAGTTCATCGAAAAGCTCGAAAGCTTCAGAGATTCAGAGGACCTGGATGACCGCCAGACCTTTATGTTCATGGAGCGGGCCTACAATTTTGCCAAAGAGAACAGGGCCCTCGGGCTGGGTGTCCTTGGCTGGCACTCCCTCCTGCAATCCAGGAGACTGCCTTTTGACAGTCAGGGAGCTTACGACCTGAACAGCGAGATTTTCAGGACCATCAAGGAACGTTCCTACAAGGCCTCGGGAGAGCTGGCCGATCGTTTCGGGGAGCCTGAAGTGCTCAAAGGGTATGGAAGGCGGAATGCCACCCTGAACGCGATTGCGCCTACCACCTCTTCGGCCTTTATTCTGGGGCAGGTTTCGCAGGGGATCGAACCGATCTGGTCCAACATCTATGTAAAGGACATCGCGAAGATCAAGACGACCATCAAGAATCCGTTCCTGCAGGAACTCCTGGAGGAAAAAGGAATGAATAACAAAGAGGTATGGCGGAGTATCCGCGACCAGGATGGATCCGTTCAACACCTTGATTTTCTTACCGAACACGAAAAGGACGTTTTCCGGACCTATGCGGAAATCGACCAGCTGGCGATTATTTACCAGGCGGCCAACCGTCAGAACCATATCGACCAGGGGCAATCGGTGAACATCCTTGTGCATCCGGACATGCCTGTGAAGGATATCAACAAGATTCATGTCACGGCCTGGAAGCTGGGGCTGAAATCCCTGTATTACCAGCACAGCATGAATGCCGCTCAGAAATTCCGTCAGAAAAAGGAATGCGTGAGCTGCGAGGCATAGAAGAATTCTCTTACCATGAATGCGAAAAGCCGGGATACGAAAGTGCCCGGCTTTTTTTGATGGTATAGGATGTCTTTTGCCAGGATTCCCTTTTGCTTTGATACTTTTATGGACGGGGTAGGGGAGTGCCTTTCCCCACACAGGAAACCCACAGACAATGTCTCAAATATCAATTTTCAGGACCCGGGAAGTCAGGTGGTTTGTAAATCAACCCGTTCCGCAAGTGCCAGGATGGTTTGAGGAATTGCCGCCGACCGCCTATACGCGTGAATCCAGGGAGGATATCTACCTGGTCCTTCCCGGCAGAAGTGACCTGGGAGTCAAATTCCGGGAAAACCGCCTGGAGCTGAAATACCGCCTGGGAGAATCCCGACCTGAAGCGATTGCGCCCGGGATCACCGGCTCTTTCGAATCCTGGGAAAAAATGGGGTTTCAATCCAACCCGGGGATCAGCGCCCATGCGTTGCCAGAAGAAAGCATGGCTTCCCGGGTACCCGTTAGAAAGCAGCGTTTGGCCACACAGATCGAACAGACAGGTACAGGTGTAAACTACCATCCCCTGGGAGCAGAAGTCCAGAAAAGTGTCCAGTTGGAGTACACCGGGCTACAGGTCTTCGGATCATCCTGGTATACTGTTGGCCTGGAATGGCCGGATACAGATGGAATTTCGCTTCCGGTCAGACTTCTGTCCGGGATTCTGCCCTCCGCCGTATTTCAAGTGAGTTCCTCTATGGGGTATCCGGAGTTTCTGCAGAGAGTGCTTCGTCTGAAGAAAGACGCTTAAAACTATTCCTGCCGGAAACGCGCCAGAGGCGCCATCCGGGCCTTGTTCAGGCTCAGGGTGCCGTCCGCTATGGTATAATTGTCTGCGCTTCCCAGGACCTCGTTAAACTGGTCGGCTATTGCCATGTCCGGGCAGGCCATCATGGTGGACGCCACCGGTCCGAAGGCAATCCGGTTTCCCTCTTTAAGCTCATAGCTCCCGTTGAGCACATTACAGCTGTTATTTCCTGAAATTCGCCCGGTTTCCATGTCGAAATACAAAAAGGCTTCCGTGCTCCCTTCCCCTGGCACAAATTCCTGCCCCATAAGCTCCGTTAGAATCCATTTTTTGTTTTCAAGCTGGTAGTCTGCCCTGTTTTTTACGAGTTCATAGTTTTCGGCCGGATCCCCGGAGATCCGGTTTCCTTCCCGGTCCAGGAGGAACAGTCTGTTCTCCCCTACCTGGTAACTCTGGGGCTCACCTTCCTCGGGGTTTAGCGTAATCTTTGATCCTGTGTCATCCCACTGGAAGGTTCCCGAATCCGTCCTGCCTGCCTCTTCTTTTCCGAGATATATGCGTGTACGGCTGAAATCTCCGGTATCCATAAGGGTCAGGCTGGTTTTAATCCCGTCGCAATCCGCGCAGGCGATCACCCCCTGGTAGGTCCCATTCCAGTCAACGGAATTCCGACTGTTGTGTTCATCTATTACGGGGGTGGTCGTGTTTTGCTCCGTTTCCACAACGGAATCCCCGTCCGCCTTTTTGGGTTTGCATCCGGCTATGGCTACTAAGAAATAGGTGAAAAAAAGCGCGAAAATAATTTTGGAGTTTTTCATGGATCAGATTTTTTTAACTAATGGATATGGTGATTCCCTGAGGTTGTGTCAGTCTGTTTTGGCGAATTTGAACAGCTCCGTATTCCCTTCGAGGAGGATTAGGGTATTCTCACTTGTTCCATAAGCGTCTACCCGGGAAAGCAGTTTCATGAATGTATTGGGAATGGTCATATCCCCGCAGGACATCCTGGTGCTCATTGCCGGACCCATCTGAATCTTCCTGTCCCCGACGGACACAATAGAACCCCTGAAGGTGTTGCATCCGTCCGTGCCCATATAGCGACTGTCCTGCAGGTGGAACTCAATATAAGGCCTTTGGAGCCCCCCGGCCAATGCTCCTTCCGGCACTTCGCGGCCTTCAATTTCCCGGAGCATCCATATATCATTAATGCGAAGTTTGGGATCCCGGACCTTTTCCTCTACCGAAATCAGGGTGTATTTGATGGAACTGGCATCTGCCGGGACCAGGGAGGGGTCCAGTTTTTCCAGCTGAACACGAATCCGGAACAGATAGCCCGGCTCGTACTGAAAGCCTTCGATTTGGGAGTAGAACAGCTCCCAGGTATCTGAGCCCTCTTTTCGCACCTCGAGACACTCCATAGGGCCTACCCCCGTACAGGGCACCCTTTGGCTATTGACCCAGTAGGTGACCGTATCCATAGCTTCATTTTTTGTGCTCCCACAGGAAACCGTTAGCGACACCAAAACCAGTGGGAGCAAAATAGTCAATATGGAGGCCGCTCGAATCACCATCTTAAGGTATTGAATCTACCGGTAACATACAAGGGGTCCTTCAGGTATTCGATTGGCTGCTGCTACCGGCCTTAGGCGCATTCATCGGTTAAAAAGCTACGGATACCGAGGATCAGATTTTTCCCACAACTCTTTTATTTGCGGGGCATTATCGATGAAATGCACTTAGGACGTCTGTAGACCTGTCTATCGGTTCGTTGGACGATTTTCAAAGAAGGATTTCGGGTTCCCCTGTAATTTTGAAGCGAATCCAAATCGAAATCCTATGAATACACTATTACTTGTTAAAGAGATCTACCTCAATGGGTTCCGCAACCTGGGCCATTTCCTGGTAAAGCGGTATTTCAAGATTTTTTCCTGGTTTAGTTTTGCCATGTTTATGGTGGTGCTTTATGCCTTTGTATACAGGGTATATACCGGGTTCCCGTTTGACTGAAAGCAACGTAAATAACCCCCTATGCTCCGGAAAATCGGAAGATTTCTGGATGATTGCTTTGGAAAAATTGAAGTGATCATTATCCTGGCCATGTTGTGTTACCTGATCGGGATCATTCTCATCCTGTATTACGGGATGCAGGGGAGCTAACAGCCTAATTCCATCCGTTATTCCATCGCATTACAGGCCTGAATTCAAGTCTGTGGGGTGCCCTGTGCATTATACCGTGTCGAGGTCGTTTCCGACCACGGATCTCAAGGGGCATTCTTTTTCAGATCCGGACGGTACTCCACACACGTCTATTCCACTCTTCTCTACGAGTCCAATGGACCGGGTTTGAGCCTTTTTAGGTCATTTCAGCCGTAAATTCTTATCTTACCTAACGCTTCCACGAATGAAGCGCTGAAATTCTTACATTCCAAATAGCTACAACGATGAAAAGAAGTATCGGAATCCTGTTCCTGACGTTCCTGATGGTTTCATGCTCAGGGAAAAATGAACCCTCAGCGGAAGAAAAAGCCATTCACGCGGAGCGCGAACGCGCGGAAGCCCTGGCAGCCATAGAAGAGGCAAACAAGATGATCAATATCCTGATACGTGAAGGAAAGTTTGAGGAAGCCGGAAAGTATTTTGCCCCGGATGCCGTCCAGATGATCTCAGGGCAAGCGCCTGTAGAGGGCCGGGATGCCTGGGTACAGGCCCAGCGTGAGGCTGCCGAGCTGGGAGAGTGGAACCTGGAACTGGAAATACTGGATTTTCAATACATGGGGGATCAGGCCGTCGAACGGGGTCGCGGCATACAGAGTTTTACCGCCAATGAAGACAGTCCCATCCCCTCTATGGAACTTATAGGAGATTACCTGGTTTTCTGGAAAAAAACGTCTGAAGGCTGGCAGGTCCAGTACGATTATGTAGTGGTCGCCCCGCCGGAAATTCAGGTAGAATAAGGGGTGGGAAGGCCAGAAGAGCTTTCTTCCGGAAAGGAACACTGGGAAAGGGTCTACCAGACAAAGCCCCTGGAAACCGTCGGCTGGTACCAGCCGGTTCCGCTCACGTCCCTCGAGCTGATTGAAAGTCTTGACCTGTCCCTTCAGGCGCCCATAATCGATGTCGGAGGAGGTGACAGCTACCTTTCAGATCATTTGCTCAAAAGCGGCTTTACCGACCTGACGGTACTCGATATTTCAGGAGCTGCCCTTCAGCGGGCCCGTGAGCGGCATGGCAGGGAGGCTGAAAACATCTGCTGGATAGAGTCGGATATCCTGGAATTTACCCCACCCCGACAGTATGCCCTCTGGCATGACCGGGCGACCTTTCATTTCCTCAATGAACCTCTACAAATAGAGCGGTATCTGGAAATCGCTCGCCAGGGAATCCGTCCTGGAGGATACCTTATTTTGGGGACCTTTTCCAACAACGGACCTGCTACCTGCAGCGGTCTTCCTGTGAAACGATATTCCATTCCAGAATTGCAGGAAGCGGTATCCCCCCATTTTGAAATGATACGCGGGCAGAACCTGGGTCATCACACCCCGTCAGGCGGGGTGCAGGATTATACGTTTTGCCTCTTTGAAAGATCTGGCGGGAACTTATCGGAGTAGATGGGCTTTGATCAGGGAACCCAGGAGAATTCTTTTAAAGCCCCCATCCTCCCACCCACCAAACTAACCCCTACCCCCGCAATTCCCCTTCAGGTAAGGCCTGCCCTGATCCTGTATCTCGCCCCTGCCTCCCGGGCAGTATTTTTAACACTTTATAATTAGGAATAATTCCAAAAAAAAGGAAATAATCCATAAATTAGCATCCCTCTTTTGTTAAAAAGTGCGATGCGAAAGAACATCCTTCATCTGGATTTGGACACTTTTTTCGTCTCTGTGGAGCGAAAACTGGACAGCCGCCTCAAACACCGGCCCATCCTGGTGGGCGGTCTGAGTGACCGGGGGGTAGTGGCTGCCTGCAGCTATGAGACCCGGGGGTATGGGGTGCATTCGGGCATGCCCATGCGCATGGCCCGGGAGCTCTGCCCGGAGGCAGTGGTGATCCGGGGAAATGCGGGCACCTACAGCAGGCATTCGGATGAGGTAACTGAAATCATCAAAGAGCAGGTCCCCCTGTTTGAGAAGGCCAGCATAGACGAATTTTACGCCGATCTCTCCGGAATGGACCGCTTCTTCGGCTGCTATCGTTATGCCACGGAGCTCCGCCAGCGCATCATCCGGGAAACCGGGTTGCCGATCTCCTTCGGGCTTTCGATCAACAAAGTGGTTTCCAAGGTGGCCACGGGAGAGGCAAAGCCCAACAACCAGCTCATGGTAGACTCGGGCTATGAAAAGTCGTTCCTGGCCCCGCTTTCCATCAAAAAAATCCCCATGGTGGGGGAGAAGACCTACCAGACGCTCCGCAACCTCGGTCTGAGGCAGGTAAGGACCCTTCAGGAGATGCCCCTGGATATCGTACAACGAGTGCTCGGGGCCAACGGGACCGTCATCTGGAATCGCGCCAACGGTATCGATAACCGGGCAGTGATACCTTTTTGTGAGCGAAAATCCATTTCCACCGAGCGCACCTTTGACCGGGACACCATTGACGTACACCGGCTTCGGGGAATCCTGATCGCCATGACGGAAAACCTCGCCTTCCAGCTGCGCCGGGGCAGCAAGTTGACGGCCTGTGTCTCGGTCAAGCTGCGCTACTCGGATTTCAACACGTATTCCAAACAGATGCGGATCCCCTATACCAGTGCGGACCATAAGCTGATCCCGAAAGTGCTGGACCTTTTTGAAAGGCTCTACCAGCGGCGTTTGCTGGTACGGCTTATCGGGGTACGTTTCAGTCATCTCGTGCCGGGCAATTACCAGATCGACCTTTTTGACGACCAGGAAGAAACCCTCAACCTGTATGCGGCCATGGACCGCCTGCGGGAGCGATACGGGGACAAGAGCGTCATACGGGCCTCCGGCATGGGAGCCCGCACCATTGGCCGGATGCACAACCCCTTTAACGGGCAGCCGCCTCCGGTGCTTGCTCATAGGAAACAGTAAGGAGTTGGCAGAGGGGGTTGTAACATTCAAAGTACAAAATCATTATAAGCAATGATTGAAGGGTATAGTAACCTTTGTAAGGGGCCGAAGGATTTCAGTAATAGCGGTGATGCAAGCGGAAATCCATTTTGCGAAGCAAAAGGAAAGGATGGAGCGACCAGCATCAGCCGCGGTTTTGGCCTTGGCCAAAAATTACCTCAATCCTTCGGGGAAAGCCTTTTTCTTTGCTTCGTTTCTTTTGGGCGAGTAAAAGAAATGAGGAAAAACAATGGCGAACCGCTGCAAGCGATGAGCAAATAACAGATACA
>CBDUBB010000022.1:0-14169 GCA_965365265.1 uncultured Flavobacteriaceae bacterium | reverse complement strand
CCCCAATACAGCGCACCCTGATGGTCCTGTCCGGATCTGTACTGAGGAAGCCCTGCAAAATCCGGATATGGGAGGTCGCCTCTTTTCTATAACCTGTGCCCTTCACCAGGAATTTTCGTTCGATTTCAATCATCTTTGCAGCGGTTTCCGGGGCATCCCAGGATATAACTGGGTATTAATTCGCTTAAATATACCGTAAATTTGGATATGGATCCGTCCATTCCCATCCGCAAGATCATCCATGTAGATATGGATGCATTCTACGCCTCTGTCGAGCAGAAAGACGACCCCTCCCTTCAAGGCAAGCCCCTTGCCGTCGGGGGTGGTTCAAAACGGGGGGTGGTGGCCGCTGCCAGCTATGAGGCCCGAAAATTTGGAGTGCACTCTGCCATGAGCGGCTACCTGGCCCGTCAAAAATGTCCCGACCTGATTTTCGTAAAGCCCCGCTTTGAAAGATACCGGGAGATTTCCCTTCAAATCCGGGAGATTTTCAGGTCCTATACCGATCTGGTCGAACCGCTTTCCCTGGATGAGGCCTACCTGGACGTAACGGAAAACAAAATCGGCTTTCCCTCAGCTACCCTGATTGCCAGGGAAATCCGTTCCCGTATCTACGAGAAAACCGGACTCACTTCCTCAGCGGGAATCTCCATCAATAAATTTCTGGCCAAGATCGCCAGCGACATCAATAAACCCAACGGACAGAAAACCATCCCCCCTGAAGAAGTAGAAGATTTTCTGTTGTCCCTGGAAATCAGGAAGTTCTATGGCGTTGGCAAAGTAACTGCCGAAAAAATGCACAACCTGGGCATCTTCACAGGGGCCGATCTTAAAAACCGATCCCTTGAATTCCTGACAGACCACTTCGGAAAAAGCGGAAAACACTATTATCAGGTGGTTCGGGGCATTCATCTGAGCCCGGTGAAGGCCAAGCGCGTCCCGAAATCCGTGGGGGCGGAACGGACATTCTCAGAGAACCTCAGCAGCGAGGTATTCATGCTGGAGCGCCTGGAACATATCGCCCGGGAACTGGAATCCCGCCTCAAATCCGGGAAACGGGCAGGAAAAACCGTTACCCTCAAAATCAAGTACAGTGATTTCCGTTTGCAAACCCGTAGTAAAACACTCCCCCATTATATTTCAGATAAATCCCTCGTCCTGGAAGTAGCGAGGGAACTGCTTTACCAGGAGCCCCTGCAAAACTCCGTAAGACTTTTGGGAATCTCCCTTTCGAACCTGAATACAGAAGATAAAAAAACCGAATCAAAAGACGATTCGGTCTCGGTACAACTTCAATTTTCATTTTAAGGTTCCCGCTGAAAGGACCTCCCATACATTCCTAAAAATTGCAACTTTCGATCTCCGTAACCCTTAGGGTGTTCACCATTCCCTTGTCCCTGATGGGCATGGCGGCCAGACTGATGAGCATGTCCCCGGCCTCCAGGAACCCCTTCTGGCAGGCGATTCGGTTAACGTCTTCGATGGTTTCATCCGTGGAAACGAACCGGTCGTAATAGAAGGCTTTCACCCCCCAGAGCAGGTTGAGCTGGGAAAGGATTTTCTTGTTGGAGGTAAAGACCAGGATATGGGCGCTGGGACGCCAGGCAGAAATTTGAAAGGCCGTATACCCGCTATTGGTCAGGGTGGAGATGGCCTTGGCCTTGATCTCGTTGGCCATCAGGGCCGCATGGTAACAGACCGACTTGGTGATATAGCGCTTGGTCCTTACATGGGGTGGTTCCTGCGGCACCTTTATAAGCTGCGAGCCCTCGACGCTTTTCAGGATACTGGTCATCTTATCGATGACCTGTACCGGATAGTTGCCGACCGAGGTTTCACCCGAAAGCATTACGGCATCTGCCCCATCCATCACGGAGTTGGCGACATCGTTTACCTCTGCCCGGGTGGGCACCAGACTGGTGATCATGGATTCCATCATCTGGGTGGCAATGATCACAGGGATCCGTGCCTTTTTGGCCTGCAATACCAATTGCTTCTGGATCAGGGGAACTTCCTGGGCAGGCATTTCAACACCGAGGTCTCCCCTGGCGACCATCAGGCCGTCACAGTAGGCCACAATCTTGTCGATATTCCTTACAGCCTCTGGTTTTTCGATCTTGGCAATAATGGGAATTTTATGTTCGGAGTGCTTTTCAACCAGTTGTTGCAGGTCGATAAGGTCCTGGCTGTGACGGACGAAGGAAAGGGCGATCCAGTCCACTTCCTGCGAAATCGCAAAAATTGCATCTTTTATGTCCTTTTCCGTAAGGGCCGGCAGTGAAATGTTGGTGTTGGGAAGATTTACCCCCTTCTTTGATTTCAAGGGCCCTCCCTGGACCACCCGGGCCCTCACCTTATTCTTTCTATTGGTCTCAATGACCTCAAAAATCAATTTTCCATCGTCCAGCAGGATCCGCTCTCCCGGGTTCACATCCCTGGGAAAGTTCTTATAGTTCATATATACTTCTTCCGCGGTACCCTCGAAGGGTTGGCCGGTCTTGAAGTCCAGTTCGTCCCCGGGAGCAACGATTACCTCCCCTGACATCACCCCAACACGGAGCTTTGGACCCTGCAAGTCCCCAAGGATAGCCGTATAAACACCGAGTTCCTCCCGCAGCTCGCGAATCATCTTGACGCGCTCCTCCACATCCTTGTAATCGGCGTGGGAGAAATTGATTCGGAATACGTCCACCCCGGCTTTGATCATATCCCGGAGCACTTCCTTTTTGCTCGTGGCAGGCCCCAGGGTGGCAACTATTTTGGTCTTTTTCTTATCTGGCATTTCGGCTAATAAATTAAGTTGTATTTGGATTTAAGTTTGGAAGCCTCAAGCCGGTAGGCTGTGATCACTTTGGGGACTGACAGCAATTCAGGAAGAATATGCAATCCATGCTCTTCCCCATCCAGCTTTAGGAAAAAATCAACTTCTTTTCGCTCCGGTATCAAATAGGGACGGTTCATGGTTGGTTCATTCGGGAAAAGGCCCTCATAGGGGCCGGACGAGGCCTCCATGCCAGGGTTTCGAAACAAGGTCCATTCCCTGTAATTGCCCTGGTCTTTCCAATGAAAGACCACAAAGAGTCCCTGCTTGTCCAGCTCCAGGTCCTTGTCTGTTCTTTTCAACCTAAGCCCACAGGCATTATTCAAAGCATACGCCAGGGCGTAATCCTCTAAGTTGCTGTGTATGGCAAAAAGGCTGAACGTGGTCTCATCCAGAAGATCTTCCCAAAATTCCTCCAAAACTCCCATCGCAATAACCAGAAAAGTAAAGATAAAGGTTCTGAGGGAATCCACCTAGCAGTGCCTTTTTATGGACGAGGGGGGATGTCACTCCTTTTTTTTGCCCTGAAGCGCAAAGAAGGCTCTTTTGGAGGCTTTCTCTTCTGCCTTTTTCTTAGAAGTGGCCCGAGCCTTGGCCCTGATCCTTCCTTCGATCCACAATTTGACGGCAAAATGCTTTACCGGATCATTCCCGGTATCCTCGTAGATTTCGTAGTGGAACTCCTTTTTTTGCTTCTGGCACCATTCGATAACGAGGCTTTTATAACTGATCACCTTCCCCTCGAGTTGCTCGATATCCACGTAGGGATCGATGACCCGAGACTGTATAAACTTCTCGCAGTACTTATGGCCGCGGTCCAGATAGATAGCCCCGATAAGGGCTTCAAATACATTTCCGTAGATATTCTCCCCAAAATGGTCCCTGGGGATGCGGCTCTGAACGAAATTCAGCAGCCCCAGGTCTTTCCCCAGTTCGTTCAGGTGTTTCCGGCTGACGATTTTTGAGCGCATTTTGGTAAGGTACCCTTCATCCCCGCCCGGGACTTCGTTGTATAAGTGTCTTGAAATAATGGTCCCTAGCATGGAATCTCCCAGGAATTCCAGTCGTTCATAATTCATGGGGTTCCCTTTTTTATCTTTTTGGTTTAGGGAACGATGCAGGAAAGCACGTTTATACAGGTCCAGGTTTTTGGGTTTAAATCCGAGGATCTCAGTCATCCCCAAAAAAAAATCCCCATCCTCTTTGGAATGGGAATTAAATATATTTCCGGGGAATGTCATCAGCCCTTTAACTTATTTTCTTAAGTAATACACAGGCATTGTGCCCCCCAAACCCAAAAGTATTGCTCATTGCATACCTCACTTCCCGCTCCTGAGCTTTATTGAGGGTTAAATTTAGGTTGGGATCAATTTCCTCATCCACCGTGGTATGGTTGATGGTCGGCGGAACCAGATTGTGTTCCATGGCCAGGATGGAGGCGATGGCTTCTATGGCCCCGGCCGCCCCGAGCAGGTGACCCGTCATGGACTTGGTGGAATTGATGTTGATGTTGTGGGCGTGGTCGCCAAAAACCCGCGAGATCGCCTTTAATTCGGCTACATCCCCCAGGGGCGTTGAAGTCCCGTGTGTGTTTATGGCGTCTACTTCTTCCGGAGTGATCCCGGCATCCTGAAGACAGTTTTCCATTACCTTCACCACCCCGATACCTTCCGGGTGTGGGGCAGTCATATGGTAGGCGTCACTTGAAAGTCCCCCGCCCACTACTTCGGCGTAGATCCTGGCTCCCCTTGCCATGGCGTGTTCGTATTCTTCCAGGATCAGGGCACCGGCTCCTTCCCCGAGAACGAACCCGTCACGGGTGGCGTCAAAGGGACGAGAGGCCGTTTCAGGACTATCATTCCGTGTCGAAAGGGCGTGCATGGCATTGAACCCTCCCATTCCTGCAATGGTTACTGCGGCTTCACTACCTCCTGTCACCACCACGTCACAATACCCCATACGGATATAGTTCAGGGCATCTATCATGGCATTGGCAGAGGAGGCACAGGCCGATACCGTAGTGTAATTCGGCCCCATGAATCCATGCTTTATAGAAATATTGCCAGGGGCAATATCTGCGATCATCTTGGGAATAAAGAAAGGATTGAACCGGGGTGTACCGTCGCCCTGGGCAAAGTTCAGTACTTCTGTCTGAAATGTCTCCAAACCACCGATGCCCGCACCCCAAATAACCCCCACGCGGAATTTATCCACTTTTTCCAGGTCAAGACCCGCATCAGCGATGGCCTCGTCGGAGGAAACAAGGGCGTACTGGGTGAAGCGATCGAGTTTCCGGGCTTCCTTGCGATCAAAAAACTCCATAGGGTCAAACCCCTTTAATTCGCAGGCAAACTTGGTCTTGAATTTTTCGGTATCGAAGTAGGTGATCAGGGCACTTCCGCTCTTGCCGTTTTTAAGGCCTTCCCAGTAAGCTTCCACATTGTTGCCAATGGGCGTTAGGGCTCCCAGACCTGTAACTACCACTCGTTTTCTCTGCATGGAACGAATCTCTTTAGTTGCTGTCTAACCCAAGCGTAAATTAAAAAAAATTATCCACGCAGCATGGTTACCACGTGGATAATTTAACTACTCAATGGTATGTTATCATTAATTCTTGGCCTCCTCAATATAACTGATGGCCTGGCCAACTGTTGCTATATTTTCTGCTTGATCATCAGGGATCTGGATATCAAATTCTTTCTCAAATTCCATGATCAGCTCCACGGTATCCAATGAATCTGCCCCTAGGTCGTTGGTGAAGCTGGCTTCAGCTACCACCTCATTTTCGTCAACACCCAGCTTATCTACGATGATAGCCTTTACTCTTGATGCAATGTCTGACATATTGTAAGGTTTTAAATTAAAATGATGGCAAAAATAAAAAACTTTGGATTAAATACCCGTTTTGCCGACAAATTGTATTCCAATATACGCAATTTAGGGTCAACAATAGTACATTTGTCAGGAATTTTACCCCTTTTCCAGCCAATGCCAAGCCCGAAAAATATCGTATTATTTGCTTCAGGATCAGGCTCCAACGTGGAGAATATTGCCTCCTTTTTCAGAGACGACCCCAGAGTGAGGATCAAAGGAGTCCTATGTAACAACCCGGGGGCCGGGGTCGTAGACCGGTGCAAGCGCCTGAAGCTGCCCTTATTCTGCTTTAACCGGCCCGCTTTTCAGGAACTGGACGGCCTTCTCCGGTTGCTCGAGGGCCTCGAGCCGGATCTTATCGTGCTGGCCGGATTCCTGTGGAAAATCCCCGGGGATATGGTCCGGGCCTTCCCGCAAAAAATAATCAACATCCATCCGGCCCTACTGCCACGGTTCGGGGGAAAAGGCATGTACGGGATGCATGTGCACGAGGCCGTCCTGGAAAAAAGGGAAAAGGAATCCGGCATTACCGTGCATTTCGTAAACGAGGCATATGATGAGGGAGCCATAATCCTGCAGGAGAAAGTAGCCATCTCAGAAGGCGAAACCCCGGAAAGCCTGGCTGGAAAAATCCACCAGCTGGAATACAAATACTACCCCGAAGTCATCAGCAAGCTTTTATTTGGTTAAGCCATGGCCGGAAAGAACAAGTACTACGTGGTATGGAAAGGCAAAAAACCCGGCATTTACGAGACCTGGAACGATTGTAAGAAACAAATCCAGGGATTTGAAGGGGCCCGTTACATGGGGTTCCCTGATAAGGAAGAAGCCGAGGCTGCCTTTAAAAGATCCTATGAAGAAACCCTTAAAGTCAGGAAGAAAAAATCAGGGGCAGACAAGGAAGCTCTGGCCCGCATCGGCCCGCCCAGTTACAATTCCATCGCAGTGGATGCAGCTTCGAGTGGGAACCCCGGTGTGATGGAATATCAGGGAGTGGACACCCGTTCGGGAAAAAAGCTGTTTGCGCAGGGGCCCTTTGAGGAGGGGACCAACAATATCGGTGAATTCCTGGCCATCGTTCACGGACTGGCCTACCTGAAGAAAAGCAACAGCAACCGCGTTATCTATTCGGATTCCCGTACAGCCATCAGCTGGGTCAGGAAGAAAAAGTGCAATACCCGATTAAAAGAATCGAAGAAGAACGGGGAGCTGTTCGCCTTGATCCGCCGTGCGGAACACTGGCTGCAAAACAACAGTTACACCACCCCCGTGGTCAAGTGGGAGACCCGGGCCTGGGGAGAAATCCCCGCTGATTTCGGCAGGAAATAAGACTCCCTGTCCCCTTTCCTTCCTACTGATAGATATCGCGATTCAAAACCGTATATTTGCAGCAAAATTTAAAGAACACGTGAGCAAGCTACTCGTTGTTGGAACTGTCGCTTTCGACGCCATCGAAACACCTTTCGGAAAAACGGATAAAATCCTCGGTGGGGCCGCCACATTTATCGGCCTCGCTGCCACAAACTACAACGTACATCCCGGCATTGTCTCAGTAGTTGGGGAAGATTTCCCTTCAAAGTACATGGAACTGCTGAAGGAAAAAGAGATCGACATCGAAGGGCTTGAAGTCGTGCCGGGGGGCAAGACCTTTACCTGGAGCGGGAAATACCAGCACGACCTCAATAAAAGAGATACCCTTTCCACCGAACTCAACGTACTCGCTGATTTTGACCCGGAAGTCCCCGCTGCGTTCCGGAACGCGGAAGTGGTCATGCTGGGGAACCTGCACCCGGAAATCCAGATGCGGGTACTCAGCCAACTCGACTCCCGGCCGGGGTTTACGGTGCTGGATACGATGAACTACTGGATGGAGCACACCTGGGATTCCCTGGTGGAGGTAATCGGAATGGTGGATGTCATCACCATCAATGATGAAGAAGCCAGACAACTTTCGGGGGAATATTCCCTGGTTCGTGCCGCGGCCAAAATCAGCGATATGGGACCCGAATATGTGCTGATCAAAAAAGGGGAGAACGGCGCCCTTTTGTTCCACGAGAAGCGCATCTTTTTTGCCCCGGCCCTGCCCCTGGAAGAAGTTTTCGATCCTACGGGAGCGGGAGACACCTTTGCCGGCGGTTTTACCGGTTATCTGGCTGAAACCCGGAATTTTTCGTTCGAAAACCTCAAGAATGCCGTAATACACGGGGCCAATCTGGCGTCCTTTTGTGTAGAGCGTTTTGGAACTGAGCGACTGCTGGATCTCAAATCAGGTGAAATTGCTGGCAGATTGCAGCAATTCAAGGATTTGACCCAGTTTGATTTTGAATTGCAATAGCTCCCCTGGAAATGGGGGGGTTCCTAATAACGTCTGAATGAGCGATGCTATCAAACACGAATGTGGGATTTCCCTGATTCGGCTGCTGAAACCCCTGGAGTACTATCAGGAAAAATACGGCTCGGCCTTCTATGGGATCAACAAAATGTACCTGATGATGGAGAAGCAGCACAACCGGGGTCAGGATGGCGCCGGTTTTGCCAGCATCAAACTGGACATGGCCCCGGGAGAACGCTACATGAGTCGCATTCGTTCCATTGAATCCCAGCCTATTCAGGACATTTTCGACAGGATAAACCAGCGCATCAATACCTCCCTGAAGGAATCCCCGGAGTCTGCCTCCGATGTTCAGTGGATGAAAAAACACCTGCCCTATATAGGAGAGGTGCTACTGGGGCATGTACGCTATGGCACCTTTGGCAAAAACAGTATCGAGAGCGTTCACCCTTTTCTCAGGCAGAACAACTGGATGCACAGGAACCTTATCGTGGCCGGAAACTTCAACATGACCAATGTGCGGGAACTGTTCGACAACCTGGTGCAACTCGGGCAGCACCCCAAGGAAATGGCTGACACCATCACGGTTATGGAGAAGATCGGACATTTCCTGGACGATGCAGTGGCAAAGCTGTACAAGCAGATCAAAAAAGAAGGCTTCAGCAAGATGGAGGCTACTCCCATGATAGCCGAAAGGCTGAAAGTCGCCAAGATTCTGAGAAAATCTTCAAAGAACTGGGATGGGGGCTACGCCATGGCGGGCATGCTCGGGCACGGGGATGCATTTGTCCTCAGGGACCCTTCAGGCATCCGGCCGGCGTATTACTACAGGGATGAGGAAGTGGTAGTGGTCGCTTCGGAAAGACCCGCCATTCAAACCGTATTCAATGTGGCTTACGAGGAAGTCCAGGAACTCCCCCCCGGTCATGCGATTATTATAAAGAAGGATGGGTCATCTTCCATTGACCAGATTCAGGAACCCCGGGAGCGAATGGCATGCTCCTTTGAACGGATTTATTTCTCCAGGGGAAATGACAAGGAGATTTACGAGGAGCGAAAAGAACTAGGGAGACTCCTGTTCCCGCATATCCTGAAAGCCATCGACAACGATATACGGCGTACGGTATTCTCCTATATCCCCAATACCGCAGAAACTTCCTTCCTGGGTATGATCCGGGAAGCGCAGAGCTTTCTCAATGAGAAAAAGGAGGAGCAAATCCTGGCGCTGGGTCCCGACATCAGCAGGGAAGCCCTGAACGATATCCTGGATGTCCGCCCGCGCATCGAAAAGGTGGCCATCAAGGATGCCAAGTTGCGGACCTTTATAACCCAGGACAGCAGCCGTGACGACCTGGTAGCCCACGTGTATGATATCACCTACGGCTCTGTTGAGGAGGGAGATTATCTGGCGATCATCGACGATAGTATCGTTCGCGGGACGACGCTTAAGAAAAGTATCCTCCGCATCCTTGACCGGCTCCACCCGAAAAAAATCATCGTTATTTCTTCGGCCCCTCAGATCCGGTACCCCGATTGTTACGGGATCGATATGGCCAAGCTGGAAGATTTCATCGCCTTCAGGGCGGCCCTCGCCCTTCACCAGGATCGCGGGACAGAGCACCTGATAGAGGAGATCTATCAAAAATGCAGGGCGCAAACCGAAATGCCCGATACGGAGGTCGTGAATTATGTCAAGGAATTTTACGCCCCATTCTCGGCAGAAGAAATTTCGCTTAAAATAGCTGAACTCCTGAGCCCGCCTGATATTAAAGCAGAAGTGGAAATCATCTATCAGACCATTGAAAACCTGCATAAGGCATGTCCCGGGAATCTGGGCGACTGGTACTTCACAGGGAATTACCCAACGCCGGGCGGGAACCGGGTCGTGAACCGGGCCTTTATGAATTTCTACGAAGGCAAAAACCAACGTGCCTACTGAGGCTGATCGACGAAATGCACCTTTTTATGCATTTCGTCGACAAAGTAGGCGTTTTGTCGGCTTTTTGGTCTGTGAGCAGACATCCCGCGTACTTTAGAAAAGCCATAGCATAAGTAGGTTAAGTTCATGGTAAGATTTGGGGCAAAAAAGGTGGAGAATTCTCCACCTTTTTTATTTTTCCTACCTGATGAAAGCCCCTTCTGAGCCATTCGTACTACTTCTCTCACAAGCTATTGAAACTCGGGTTATTCAACGGTTTTTAAGGGTGTTTATCCAAAAGCTTTTTATCTGAACAAGCTTCGGCCTACTTTCGAAGAACCATAGCATAAGTAGGTTAAGTTCATGGTAAGATTTGGGGAAAAGGCGAGGTGCAAACCTCGCCTTTTTATTTGTTGATACTCACCCGAATAGCCCCCTGTATTACGGACAGTCCCCGCTGCGTTAGTGATTTTTATTACGGTTTTTGAAGAATTTTCTTTGTTATTAGCCTTAATACCAGTATTTTAGTGCTGCCATAGCATAAGTAGGTTAAGTTTATGGTAAGATTTGGGATGAAAAGGGCGGAGTTTTCTCTGCCCTTTTCTGATTCCACAGGTCATAAAAAAACCCCGGATCTCTCCGGGGCTTCTTTTTAGTGTTCGGCAGATTTATTTGTTTGCCTCATACTCCGCAGAAACCTTGTTCCAGTTAATCACATTGAAAAAGGCTTCGATATAATCCGGACGGCGGTTTTGATAATGCAGATAATATGCGTGTTCCCACACATCGATCCCCAGTATCGGGTGCCCTCCGCAACCTACGCCCGGCATGAGGGTATTATCCTGATTGGCAGTGGAACACACTTCAACTTTGCCACCTTTATGGACACACAGCCAGGCCCAACCTGATCCAAACCGCCCTGCGGCCGCCTTGCTGAAGGCATCTTTGAACCCGTCGAAGGAACCGAAGGCATCATTGATCGCTGATGCCAGGGCACCATCCGGGCTGCCTCCGCCATCCGGGGACATTACTTCCCAGTACAGACAGTGATTGAAATAACCTCCTCCGTTGTTTCGGACGGCAGTGTTGGACATGTCCAGGTTTGAAAGGATCTCCTCTATGGATTTTCCCTCGAGAGCTGTTCCGGCAATGGCGGCGTTCAACTTTGTCGTGTATCCGTTATGGTGTTTGGTATGGTGAATTTCCATGGTCCGCGCATCAATGTGCGGCTCAAGGGCATCATATGCATAGGGCAAATTGGGTAGTTGGAATGACATAGGTCTCTATTTTTTGTTAAAATTCGTGTTGATCAAAAATACTGATTTTAACAAACACTTTGCGCTAATTAATTGTTAAGAACCAGGGCAGAATCCTTATTTTGCAATAGATGAGTTCCGATTTTAAAGCATTCAGGATTTACGATGCCTCCGCCGGGTCCGGAAAAACATTTACCCTGGCCAGGGAATACCTGATCCTGTTGCTGAAGCACGGCGCCAGGCAGGCTTTTCGGCAGATCCTGGCAATAACCTTCACCAATAAGGCAGTGGCGGAGCTCAAAAACCGGATTTTATCATACCTCATGGAATTCTCCGTGGTAACGGACCCGGCGAACGCCCCGGACCTCTTCCATGCCGTTCGGGAAGCTCTGAAGACAGATTCCCAAACCCTGGTGGCCCGAAGTCAAATCGTGCTGCAGGAACTCCTGCACAACTATGCCTTTTTTGACGTTTCTACCATAGACAAGTTCAACCACCGCATTCTGCGGACATTTGCCCAGGACCTTCACTTACCTCAGAACTTTGAAGTCGTGCTCGATACGGATACGTTATTGCGGGAGGCCGTGGATTCGCTGGTGGACAAGGCGGGTGGTCACCCCAGGTTAACCGATGTCCTGATTGACTTTGCTCTGGAAAAAGCCGAAGAAGACCGCAGCTGGGATATCAGCTGGGACCTTTTTGAAATGGGGAAGTCCCTTTTTGATGAAAACCAACATGCCTATTTGGCCGAGTTTGGCGGGAAAAGCATTGATGACTTTGTCCGCCTGAAAAAGGCATTGTACAAAAAACGAAGGCAGGAAGAGCAACAATTAAAAGCAGAGGCTGAAGAAGTCCTGAGAATTCTGGAATCCCATGGGTTAGAACCGTCGGATTTCAACAGGGGGGCTTTCCCTAAATTCATCCAAAAAATCTTTGAAGGCGTCTTTGATCAGGATTTCAAGGCAGGCTGGAAGCAAAACTTTGGAGAAGAACCCCTGTACCCAAAAAGAGTCCCTGAAGCCACACAGCGGATCATGGACCAGTTGTTGCCCGAGCTTTCAAGCCGTTTCAATCGGATTCGGCAGGGGATAAACCAGCGTAAATTTCTCGTAAATGCCTACTACCAGATAGCTCCTTTTACGGTATTGGGAATGCTCCAGCAGGAGCTGGACACCTTGCGGGAGGAAGGCGGGTACCTGCCAATTTCCTCTTTCAACTCCATCATATCCAGGGAATTGAAAGACCAGCCGGCCCCTTATATCTACGAAAGGCTTGGGGAGCGTTACCGCCATTATTTCATAGATGAGTTCCAGGACACCTCTGAAATGCAGTGGACAAACCTGGTCCCGCTCATCGGGAACGCGCTTCAGGGCCAGGACGATCAGGGAGAACAGGGATCCCTGGTCCTTGTGGGAGATGCCAAACAGGCCATTTACCGCTGGCGGGGCGGCAAGGCAGAGCAATTCCTGAGGTTGATTGATGGCAGCGGAAATCCTTTTGCCCTGGAACCCGGCAGGGAAGCACTCCCGCGGAATTACCGGAGCCACAGGCCCCTGATCGAGTTCAACAATGATTTCTTCAGCCACCTCAGCAGGTTTATGAGCCAGGAGGCCTACGCGGAGTTGTTTTTGAGCGGAAACCGACAGGACCATAAGCACGACAGACCCGGCCTGGTACAGATCGATTTTATTCCAGGGGATACCGAATCCGCAGAAGAGGAATACCTCAACAGGACCCTGGAAATTATCAAGGACCTGCTGGCAAAAGGATATACGTATGGAGACATTTCTATTCTGACCCGTCTCACAAGGGAAGGAGTGCTTCTGTCGGACCACCTGATGAAGGCCGGGATCCCGGTAATCTCCTCTGAAACCCTTCTCCTCAAAAAGCACCCGGAAGTGCAGTTCCTTATCCACTTGTTGAACTACCTGCTCAATCCTGAGGATAAAAACCACGCTTTTGGCATGCTGCTTTTCCTCGGCCGGGACCAGGAAGACCTGCATACCTGGATAACCCGCCATTTGGATCATATGGATTCCTTGCTGGTGGAGCAGTACCAGATCAATCCACAGATTGTGCGACTCAAACCCGTTTACGACCTGCTGGAAGAGGCTATCGGCAAATTCGCCCTGGGAGGCAGGGAAGATGCCTATCTGATTTTCCTGTTGGATTTGGTGCTGGAGGTAAGCCAGAACCAGGATTCTTCCATTCAGGCCTTCCTGGAATACTGGAAAGCAAAGGAGGACAAGCTGAGCATCCTGGCCCCGGAAGGTTTCAATGCGGTTACCCTGATGACCATCCACAAAGCCAAGGGGCTCGAGTTCCCTGTGGTCATCCTGCCATTCGCTGACACTCCCATTTACAGGGAAAGAAATGAAAAAATTTGGCTTGAGGTAGACCCGGCTGAGTATGAAGGGTTCCGGTATGTGCTGCTGGGGATGAAAAAAGAGCTTCTGGAATACGATCCGCCGGCCCCCGGTCTGTACCACGAGGTACGCGAAAAACAGGAACTCGACGCCTTCAACCTGCTTTATGTGGCCCCCACCCGAGCCATTATGGCTCTCTATGTGATCAGCAGGGAGCGCGGGGTGGAAGGTCCCAGAGGGGCTCCTCAGAAATACGGCGACCTTTATACCCTATATCTGCGAGACAAAGGTCTTTGGGAAAAGGGCAGGATGTGTTATTCCTTCGGCTCCCTGGACACTGAACACGCTTCTGCAGCACTGCCTCCCAGGGACCCGGTCCATTTCCGGTACTCGGCAAGGGACAAAAACTCGCTTAGGTTCGTTACCAAACCTGGCCGCCTTTGGGGCACTCAACGCGCAGAAGCCATGCGTTTCGGCAATGTCCTCCACTATGCCCTCAGCCTTATTTCAAGCCCCAATGATCTGGAAAAAACCCTGGAACAACTAGTTTCCCGGGGCCTGCTAAGGAAGCAGGACGCCGGAAGGATGCGTGCCCTTATCCT
>CBDUBB010000021.1:0-14413 GCA_965365265.1 uncultured Flavobacteriaceae bacterium | reverse complement strand
CACATCAGGCAATCATCGTCGGCCTGTCCTTCCCTGGTGCGCTGGATGAGTGCCTTCATCTCCTCAGGACTCATAGGCTCAACATCTGCTGCATCCCCCTGCACCGGAGTGGTATTTACCGAAAGCTGCTCTGCAGACTTTGCGGTAGCTTCCTGCCCTTCAGCAACTGCAACCGGCTGTTGTTTCCTGGTGTTGTCCAGGGTGAACTTGATAGCATCCACGGCCGCTTTGGTCCTCAGATAGTACATGCCGGTTTTCAACCCGCTCTTCCAGGCGTAAAAATGCATGGAGGTAAGTTTGGCGAAGTTGGCATTTTCCATAAATAGGTTCAACGACTGGCTCTGGTCGATGAAATAGCCGCGCTGACGGCTCATATCGATGATATCCTTCATGCTTAGCTCCCAAACCGTCTTGTAGAGTTCCTTGATATCCGCAGGGATCCCCTCGATGTTCTGGACGGACCCGTTGGCCCGCATCAGTTCCTGTTTGAGCTCCTCGTTCCACAATCCCAGCCTTACCAGATCTTCAAGGAGGTGTTTGTTGACTACTATGAATTCCCCGGAAAGCACCCTTCTGGTATAGATGTTTGAGGTATAGGGCTCAAAGCATTCATTGTTGCCAAGGATCTGAGATGTGGAGGCCGTTGGCATGGGTGCCACAAGCAGGGAATTCCGGACCCCGTGCTTTTTGACTTTCTTTCGTAATTTCTCCCAATCCCAGCGACCCGAGAGCTCGTCATCCTTTACCCCCCAAAGGTTGTGCTGGAACAGGCCTTCAGAAATGGGCGATCCCTCATAGGAAGAATACGGGCCCTCTTCCGCAGCAAGCTCCATAGACGCCGTGACCGCGGCGTAGTAAAGCGTTTCGAAGATCTCCTGGTTGAGGTTTTTAGCCTCATCACTGGTAAACGGCAGGCGAAGCATGATGAAGGTGTCCGCAAGACCCTGTACCCCCAATCCTACCGGGCGGTGACGCATGTTGGAATTTTCCGCTTCGGGAACGGGATAATAGTTCCGGTCAATCACCATGTTCAGGTTTTTAGTAACCCGTTTGGTGACCTTGAACAATTCCTTATGGTCAAAACTACCGTTTTTGACAAACATCGGCAGGGCGATGGAAGCCAGGTTACAAACGGCTATTTCGTCCGGAGCTGTGTATTCCATGATCTCCGTACAGAGATTGGACGAACGGATAGTCCCGAGGTTTTTCTGATTGCTCTTGCGGTTGGCCGCGTCCTTGTAGAGCATGTAGGGTGTTCCCGTTTCAATCTGGGATTCCAGGATTTTTTCCCACAGGTCCCGTGCCTTGATTGTTTTGCGGCCTTTTCCGGATGTTTCGTATTCGGTGTAAAGCGCTTCGAATTCCTCTCCATGTGTGGTAAAGAGTCCGGGGCATTCATTCGGGCACATCAGGGTCCAGTTCCCATCAGCCTCCACCCGCTTCATGAACAGGTCCGGGATCCAAAGGGCGTAGAACAGGTCGCGCGCCCTCATCTCCTCCTTGCCGTGGTTTTTCTTGAGCTCCAGGAAATCAAAAATATCGGCGTGCCAGGGTTCGAGGTAGATGGCAAAGCTCCCTTTTCGCTTTCCGCCTCCCTGATCCACATACCGGGCCGTGTCGTTGAAGACCCGGAGCATGGGCACCAGACCATTGGAAGTGCCATTGGTCCCGGCTATATAGGAACCCGTGGCCCGGACATTATGTACGGAAAGCCCGATCCCGCCTGCGGACTGAGATATCTTGGCTGTCTGTTTCAGGGTGTCGTAAATCCCGTCAATACTGTCATCCTTCATTGCCAGCAGGAAGCAGGAGGACATCTGCGGCTTGGGGGTCCCGGAATTGAACAGGGTTGGGGTGGCATGGGTAAAGTACTTTTTGCTCATCAGCTCGTAGGTCTCCTTTACGGCATCCAGATCCTCCAGGTGGATTCCCACGGCAACACGCATCAGCATGTGCTGGGGACGTTCCACGATTTTCCCGTTCAGCTTAAGGAGGTAGGACCGTTCCAGGGTCTTGAAGCCAAAATAATCATAGCCGAAATCCCGGTTATAAATAATGGTTGAATCCAGCTCATCGCCGTATTTGTTGATAACATTGAAGACTTCTTCCGAAAGGAGCGGCGCCTTTTTCCCTGTCCTGGGATTCACGTACTCGTAAAGGTTCTTCATCGTCTCGGAAAAAGACTTTTTTGTATTCTTATGCAGGTTGGAAACGGAGATGCGCGCCGCCAGCTTGGCATAATCCGGATGTGTGGTCGTCAAAGTTGCCGCAATTTCCGCTGCCAGGTTATCCAGTTCCGAAGTGGAAACCCCTTCATAAAGGCCTTCAATCACCCTCATGGCCACTTTTACCGGATCCACCAGGTCATTCAGGCCATAGCATAATTTTCGAATACGCGCGGTAATCTTGTCGAACATTACCGGCTCCTTCCGTCCGTCCCTTTTTACTACGTACATGGTGCTGTTTTTAATTTAGTTGCTTCTGAAATGGTTTACGCAAAGGCATTTAACCGGGGCGGCTGTGATCTGGGTAAGGCACACCCTGCATGTCCGGCTGCCGCTCATCCTGGGTTAAAAATCCGCGTCGAAACTGATTTTTTGAGAATCTGAATCCTTTTCCTTGTTAAGCACACCGGCCTTCTGATACTCCGAGACTCGCTTTTCAAAGAAGTTGGTCTTGCCCTGAAGGGAGATCATGTCCATAAAATCGAAGGGGTTGGTTGCGTTGTACTCCTTTGCACAACCCAGTTCCACGAGCAGGCGGTCCGTTACGAATTCCAGGTACTGTGTCATCAGTTTGGCATTCATCCCGATGAGACTGACCGGAAGGGATTCGGTGATGAATTCCCGTTCGATGTTCAGGGCGTCCACGATAATCTCCCGGATCCGCTCCCTGGATACTTTGTTGACCAGGTGGTGGTTGTGCAGGTGAACCGCAAAGTCGCAGTGCATCCCCTCGTCCCGGGAAATAAGTTCGTTTGAAAAGGTCAGCCCGGGCATCAGGCCCCTCTTTTTAAGCCAGAAAATAGAGCAGAAGGCCCCTGAAAAAAAGATCCCCTCAACAGCGGCAAAGGCGATGAGCCGCTCGGCAAAACTTGGGGACTCAATCCATTTCAGGGCCCAGTCTGCCTTCTTTTTTATGGCAGGAAAGTTTTCAATGGCCTTGAAAAGAACGTCCTTTTCCTTTTCATCCTTCACATAGGTATCTATCAGCAGGGAATAGGTCTCCGAATGAATATTCTCCATCATGATCTGAAAACCATAGAAGAACTTGGCTTCTGAATACTGCACCTCATTGACGAAGTTCTCAGCCAGGTTTTCGTTCACGATGCCGTCTGAAGCTGCAAAAAAAGCGAGGATATGCTTTATGAAGTACCGCTCGTCATCGTTGAGTTTGTTGTTCCAGTCCGTCAGGTCCTGCTGGAGGTCGATCTCTTCAGCCGTCCAGAAACAGGCCTCGCATTTTTTGTACCACTCCCATAAATCGTGGTGTTGAATGGGAAAAATCACAAATCGGTCCTTGTTTTCCTCTAGGATGGGCTCCACGGCTGTCGACATAAGCTGTTGTTTTTTTATGTAATTGAGTGAATTGAATACTTTCCGGGACTATCAAAGATTGAAAATTGCCCCCAAAATTTAAAGTTTGTTATTCCCATTCCATTCCAAAGTTTTTAACATAACCTGTTGAAATCTAGGATGAAGTGCCGGGGAATCGAAGTTTCCAAAATGCAGGGAGCAGAGGGCCGAAAAGAGGCTCCTTCAACAAAAAAAGAAACCAAACAGTAGTTTATCAAAACATACCGAATGGTTTATGCCGTTAACTGGTTTTTGGCCAGGAAGTACGGCCCCGGACGTGTCAAAATTTGTTGAACCCGGCCAAAGGATCAGGAAGTTCCCCCGAAACCTGAAATCCACCTGACCGAAACGTTAGATTCCGGAAGTGCCTTTATTCAACTATGTCCTAAACGGGCAGTTACTAAAACAAAACCCTCTCGGGCCGCACGCTTACCTGACTCTTTGCAATATGAACTCACAAACTCAGATTCGACGGGAGGGGCAATGCCCTGAAACTCCCTTCCAGATGCATGGAATTTCCACTTCCATCATCCAGGACGATATCAATAGTGCCGGAAACCTCTTCCGGACTGCTTGTGTTGATGGATATTCTCCCCGATTCGGTAAAGTAAAGGGAAGACGCGGTATCTCGGAGGTCTGCATAGCCAAAGACAGATCCTGAGCCGTTCATAAAACCCTTGCTCTCAGGATCCACCCGATATTCATCTAGTCCAATACGATCGCTTGTGTCGGAAAGGGGGATTAAGAATCCAAAACCTGGCCCCTCGGAGGTTGCCGAATTCACAAAATGAAGTTTGAAGATCCGCGTAGTCAAAAGGCGTTCCTTCTGACCTGTATATTCAAAATACACAGGACCCTTTAACGCATCGTGCTCGCCATTCTGAACGGTTTCCAGCAAATAGCGCCCTGAAGACAATTCCCCAATAAGGGAAGAGGACTCCGGACTTAGGTAAGAAATTGCCCCAATAAGCAGGAGTCCCGACATAAAGGGCCATCCCCACCGGTAATATGGAGCCCCTATGAACTTCATGGAATGCGATTTTTGGAAATGTCGGTCTCAGAGGTTTTGAGTTGTTCCTGCTCAGGCAATTGTTTCTTCTCCTGGGAGGCAATTGACATGTCCGCGGTATCCACCACCTGATTTATTGTTCCCGGACGGTGTTCGAAGGACCCCGTCAAAACCGCCAGAAAGACCGCAGCTACAAAAGCGAGGAAAAACAGGCAACAACGTTTCATATTCTTTGGATTTCAGCACGGCAGCAGCCGGCAAAAACGATTGGAAAACTAAAGGGTTTTGTCCAGTAGTCACCAGCCAAGTGTGTAGAGTGCGGTAAAATTTGTATAATCCGCAACAAAGTTGGACCCCCAGCCCGGGGAACACCTTTGTATTACCGGCTCCCACTACATCCTTCCTTTAATGGTCACGAATGTCGGGGCGACTTCGGCCCCCTAATCAACAATTTAGGGGTTTATCGAATGTTCAAGAACGTATTCTTCCCGAAAACACATCTCTGAAAAATCGGAGAAGATTGGTGGTAATTTTTTAACTTGGTATATCAGAAGATGGAATCGTATGATTGAGGCTGTGATCGTAGATGATGAGGAAAAGGCCATTCAGAGCCTGAAATGGGAGCTCACCAATTTTTCGAAAGAGATAGAGGTGATCGCTGCTTTCACGGACCCCTTTGCGGCCCTGAATTACCTGAGGAGCCATACGCCGGATTGTCTTTTCCTGGATATTGAAATGCCTACCATGGACGGCTTCCAGTTCATTCAAAAACTCCAGAACAAAGATATCGCCGTCGTGATCACAACGGCCTACAATCAATACGCCATTCAGGCCCTGAAAAACGAGGCTATAGATTACCTGCTAAAGCCCATAGACACAGACGACCTCAAGGAAACGATCGCCAAAATCCACAAGCACAATGCCCAGATTCTAACGGCTGAACGGCTCGAAAGAATTTTTATCAAAAAAAACGCCAGCGCACCTCATAAAAAAATCACCCTGAATACAGACGGCAAACTGGTCTTCCTTGAAAATGACGATATCCTGTATGCCGAATCAGACGGGAATTACAGCACCCTTTTCCTGGCGGACGGCCGTAAAATCGTTTTGACCAAGAAGCTCAAGGAAGTAGACCACCCTCTTCCCGGCGACACGTTTTTCCGCATCCATAATTCCTATATCATCAATCTGGAAAAAGTAAAGGAATACCTCAAAACTGATGGGTATGTAATCCTGGAACAGAATCATAAAATACCGGTCTCCAGGAAGAAAAAATCGGAATTTCTTGATCTTTTCTAAGCCTCAAGACTCATGCAACGATTATTCCGGATCTTCCCCCTGTTTTACTTAAGCCTCTTTTCTATACAGGGGACCATCGCTCAAAATATTCCCAGTGAATTCATTCAACTTTCGGATAGTATCCTCTCCTCCGAAAATGCTACTTACGGGAAGCTGGACCAACTATTAAAACCCTATTCCCAGGACGAAATTTTGCTCCAGGACCTTATTGAGAAAAGCGAAAGAAGGGATAATCAGATAGGGCTTTCTTACGGATATATCCAACTGGGAAAACTCAACTCGAGTCGTTACAATTACCCCAAGGCTATTGAATATCACAAAAACGCCTTGCAAATTGCTCGTGAGAGGGGAGAAACCTTGTTGCAGATGAACACATTGAATCTGCTGGGAAATGCGTCTTTAAAAATAGATTCTATCCAAAATGCACTGGAGTACCATCAGGAAGTTATCCGGATTTTCAAAGCGGAAGATACCAAAAACGATGACTATTTCAGGGAAGCTGGAAAGGGATACCTCGGTCTGGGAACGATTTACCACGCCCTCGGACGGTACAGAACGGCTTTTGAATATTACAATTCGGCGATCGCGCAATTTCAAAGTGCAAACAATACTGAAGGCCTCGCGTATAGCTACAATAAAGTAGGAGAGAGCCTTGAAGCTCTTGGGGAGTTGGAGGAGTCTTTGTCCTTCTATGAAAAATCGATCCGGATCAATGAACTAGTGGGTTCCGACCGGCTGCTGGTGCTCAATGCTACAGGCAAAGCTCACGTGCTTGCCCATCAAAACCGGGGCCGGGCTGAAGAGGGTCAAGCGCTCTTAAAGCCGTTGTTGTCTGAAAAACCCGGACAAATGGATCAGGAACTCCAATCCCTGCTCTATATCCAATATGGGTGGGTGTTGTATAATCTGGAAGAATTCGAGTTAGCCGAAAAACACCTGTCCGAAGGGCTTCAAATGGCTCAACGACTAAATCTTACAAGCTATATCTATGACGGGAACATTTGGCTCCACGATCTGTCGGAAGCACGGGGAGACTACAAAAAAGCCCTGGATTATTACAAAATAGCACAATCGACCAGGAACAAAGTCATCAATCAACGCAATTTAACGTTCCTGTATGAAGCGGTAAGCACCGCCGAAAGTGAGACCAGGGACCTTCAGATGCAAATGCTCGCCAGAGAAAATGAAATCGTCACCCTGAGGCTTCGGCGAAACCAGACCACCTTGCTGGTAGGAGCCCTCCTCCTGGTCCTGATTGCAATGATCCTGTATTTCGCTTTCCGACAGTCCAGGATAAACAGTGAAAAAAAGGTCATGGCCCTGGAACAGAGCTTGCTTCGCAGTCAAATGAATCCTCATTTTCTATTCAATTCCCTGAATTCGATCAAGCATTACATCATCAACAACGAACAAATAAACGCCGTCCAATACCTGAATAAATTCTCCAAGCTCGTCCGCCGCATCCTGGAGGCCTCATCCATAAAGGAAAACTCCCTGAAAGAGGAATTGGAAACCATCAAATTGTACATGAATATCGAGAATATCCGTTTCGACGAGCAGATCGATTTCAAAATAAACATAACTCCGGGCATCAACCCTCAAACGGTCAAGATCCCCTCCCTGATTTTACAGCCCTTTTTAGAAAATGCCATATGGCATGGTCTTTCCACTAAAGAAGGGGAAAAGAAAATAGTGCTGGAGGTACGACAGGTTCAAAAAGGTTCTATCATTATTACGATAAGGGACAATGGAATCGGCAGGGAAGCCTCAAAAAAACTCAAGGAAGGCAAGGTTTTAAAACGCAATTCTATGGGGATTCCAATAACCCGGGAACGACTGGCAAATTTCTCCCGGGTTTACGAAAACACCTTCGACCTTTCCTTCGAAGATCTTTACAAGGATGATGGAAGTGTTGCCGGGACTCAGGTAAACTTAAAAATACCTACGGTCTGAGGTGCTCCTCCGCCACCGCTTCCAGTTCCTCATACCACTCCTTCCCGAATTTCCGAATGAGTGCCTCTTTGACGAATTTGTAAACCGGCACCTTCAGGGACTGGCCAAGCTGGCAGGCCGCGTCACAAATATGCCACTGATGATAATTCACGGCCGTTATCTGGGTATACTCCCGGACTCGGACCGGATATAAATGACAGGAGACCGGTTTTTTCCAGGACACCGCCCCTGCTTTTTGAGCGATCTCGATACCGCATTGGGCCACCCCGCCCTCAAAAACGACGTAGGCGCACTCCCGATTATCTACCAAAGGAGTTTCCCAGTCTCCGTCGGATCCCTTCACGTGGGTTCCCTGGGCTTCTATGGCACGGACCCCTTCAGGCCTGAGATATTTCCTGACTTCGGGATAAATGGCGTCCAGCACCCCGGTTTCCCCCTCCTCAAGGGGCGCCCCTGCACTTCCTTCCACACAACAGGCCCCTTTGCAGGCCTGAAGGTCACATACAAATGCTTCTTCGAGAATTTCCTCGGATACCAGGGTCCTGCCTATTTGAAACATACGCCTCGCGGATTGAAAACGAAAATCAAAGATATTGAATCCCCTAAAACCCTCCTTTTTAAACACTGCAAGTCTTTTGCGGTAAATTGGGGAAACGTACCTTTGCCGCATTGTAAAGCCGCACAGATGGAACTGAATTTAAGGGAGATCTCCTCCGCAACCATGATCCTGTTCGCCGTGATCGACATCGTCGGGAGTGTCCCTATCGTGATTGACCTGAGGCAAAAAGTGGGTCATATCCAGTCTGAGAAAGCGTCCATAGTGGCTGCCATCATCATGGTAGCCTTTCTGTTCATCGGGGAGGAAATCCTCAACCTTATTGGGATCGATGTGAATTCGTTTGCCGTGGCAGGTTCCTTTGTCCTGTTTTTCCTGGCTATTGAAATGATCCTCGGGGTAACCCTCTACAAGGACGAGGCCCCGGAATCCGCTTCGGTGGTCCCCCTTGCATTTCCATTGATCGCCGGGGCAGGAACGCTGACTACCCTGTTATCGATACGGGCGGAATACCAGGTGATCAATATCATTATCGCCATCATCCTGAACATTATCTTTGTATACATCGTTCTGAAATCCTCAGCCCGGATTGCCAGGGTGCTGGGGCAACGGGGACTCAGTGTTATCCGCAAAGTCTTCGGGGTGATCCTCCTGGCTATTGCTGTAAAACTTTTCGCCACGAATATAAACGGGCTGTTTTAGGCCCAATCAAATCACCTGAACATGAACAAAGTCCTCCTTATCATACTCATGGTGCTGGCCCTGGGGCTTATTGCCTATAATGTCACCCTGGTGGATTTCAACGACCCGCTACAGGGAGACAGCCTCATCGCCCTGATAGGCGTCGCAGCGGCACTCTGTGCCATCGTGCTTTTACTGATCTACAACACCTCGCGAAAAATCCAGAAGAAAATAGACGAAAACCGCTAAACCGCCGGCTATAAATCGGTTCTGGAATTTTGGATAGACGGGTTATCCAGGCTGATTACCTTTTGTAGCATAGGGTCGGTAGGCGCAAGGATTTCCGCCTTTAGGTCCGGTGAAAATAGCTGCTCGGCAATCGCCGCCTTGATATACAGCTTTAACTGGTCTTCGTACTCATATAAATTCAGCCCGAAATTGTTATACCGGGACATGAATTCCATCAACTGATCGAAAAGAATATCGTCCGTGGTAAACCCTTTCAGGAACTCTTCCGGGGTGGAAAATTCGGAATAACGCGTGCGGTCTTCCTCAAGATGCTCAAAAGCGAAGGAAGAAAAATACTCCCGGGCGTCAAGAATGGTCATGGCTTCTTCCTCGTTGCTGCCAATCGGTACAAAGACATCCGGGATTATCCCGCCGCCCCCATAGACTACTTTTCCTTTTGGCGTGGTAAATCTCAGGGAGTCGGCCACACGGATGCTGTCCATGGATTCCAGCTCACCGTTTCGACGGCGGGCCGTATAGTTGTGATAGTAGTCTTCGGATCCGTTCTTATAGTCCCTTTGAATGGACCGCCCGGTGGGGGTGTAATACCTGGAAACCGTCAGGCGGACGGCAGAACCGTCTCCAAGGTCCATCTCCCGCTGTACAAGCCCCTTTCCGAAGGAACGCCTCCCGACAATGGTTCCAATATCGTTGTCCTGAAGTGCACCGGCGATGATTTCTGAGGCAGAGGCGGACCGTTCATTAATCAGGACGTATACCGGGTAATTCTCAAACGCACCTTTGGAAGTGGCAAACGTCTTTTCGACCTGTCCCTTTTTGTTTTTGGTGAACAGGATGAGTTTTCCCTTGGGCAGGAATTCGTCGGCAATCTGTTCGGCTATATTCAGGTAGCCTCCCGGGTTGTCGCGAAGATCCAATACCAGTTTTTCAGCCCCTTTTGATTTAAGTTCTTTCAGGGATTTGCGAAACTCCTCATAGGTAGATTCCGCAAAGCGGTTCATCCGGATATATCCCATATCCGGTTGAAGCATGTAATAGGCATCTATGCTCCGAATGGGTACCCGGTCTCGCTGCAACCGAACCCGGAACGTGCGGTCTTCGGATTTTCGGTAGACGGTAAGGGCGACATCGGTCCCTTCCTGGCCCTTAAGCCGGTTTACAATTTCTTCGTTGGACAGGTCCCTGCCAAAGAGGGTGTCCTTGTCCGCAACGAGGATCTTATCCCCGGGGCGTAATCCACGCCTCTGGCTGGGGCCTCCCTTTATCGTACGGGTGATGGTAATGGTATCCCGGAAAATGTAGAAACTGATCCCGATCCCCACAAAATCACCTTTCATGTTTTCAGAAACACGCTGCATCTCATCTTTGGGAATATAGACCGAATGGGGGTCCAGCTTATCCAGGATATTGTTGACTGTCACATCCACGATGCTGTCGGTGTCCACCTCGTCCACGTATTCGTAATCGATATAATCGATCAACCTGTTGAGCTTGTCCTTTTTGGAGTTGGTAGTGAAGAGCTTTTCCGGGGTATCGTCAAAATGAAGCTTCCCCCCAACAAAAATCCCGAGGGCCAAAGAAAAGGCCACCACGGCCGGTCCTATGTAGTAATTTCTTTTCAAATCATTCTTCATCTACTTCGATGGGATCCTCGATTACCGGGAGGTGTAGCAGGTCTACTCCCGCCCTTTCCAGGAAATTGAGGCCCGAATCGTCTTTGTATGCATGCTGGTACACCACCCGTTTAATTCCGGACTGGTGAATAAGCTTGCTGCATTCCCTGCATGGCGAAAGGGTGATATATAAGGTGGCCCCCTCACAGGACTGGGTAGAGGATGCCACCTTTGAAATAGCGTTTGCCTCTGCGTGCAGTACGTACCATTTGGTGTAACCCTCCTCGTCCTCGCAGATATTTTCAAATCCCGTAGGGGTTCCGTTATACCCGTCAGAGATAATCATCCGGTCCTTGACGATTATGGCCCCAACCCTTTTCCGCCTGCAATAGGACAGCTTACCCCATTCGTAGGCCATCCGAAGATAGGCCCGATCGTATTTTTCTTGTTTCTTCCTTCTCACTATACACTCTGATAACGCCCTAAGGTGAGGGTTTCGTACCGGAATTCACTAAGATACCGGCTTTGCCATAGCCTGGCAAACCCTCCCTGGTTAATTTTAAGTGAAAATACTCCTAAAGGACTCAGAAAAAGATCAGTTTCAGGGAAATCGCTGCAATTAGCAGGCTAACGCCCCAGATATAGTATTTCCGATTGATTTTTAATAGCTCTAAAGCCCCAAAGGTAAGGGACAAAACCACCAGAAGGACCAGCAGCTGAGCCCCTTCAATGCCCGCAGCAAATCCCAAAAGCGGTCCGGTTTTTTCGTCCTCTCCGGACATCAGCATGCGAAAATAATTGGAAAAGCCGAGGCCGTGAATCAAACCAAAAAAACCGGTCACCACCAGGTCGAGACTGAACGCATGCCTGAGGGAACTCCCCTTATTTTCAATATACAGGTTGAACAAGGCCGTCACCAGAATGGTTATGGGGATGAGGGTTTCCACAAGGCCCGGGTCAACTTCGACAATCCCATAAGCAGCAAGGGCGAGAGAAAGGCAATGAGCAAGGGTAAAAAGGGTGGCCAGCCAGAAGACCTTTTTCCACTGCAAAAATGAAAAGGGAAGTGCCAGTGCCGTGAGGAAGAGCACGTGGTCATACCCAGCCGGGTCAAGCACGTGAAAAAATCCGAGTTTCGTGTAGAACCAAAAGCTTTCCATATCCCTTCGGTATTAGTGTCATTTCCCGGGGCTACATACCCCGCTCTTTCTGAATTTGCTCGTAAGCCTTTTGCACCTGTTTAAACTTCTCCTCAGCACCTTTTCGGATAGCTTCGTCCTGGGTGTTGACCCGGTCAGGATGGTATTTTTTGGCCATGTTCCTGTAGGCCTTCTTGACTTCTTCATCCGTTGCCGTCCGCTCTATCTCCAAAATAGTATACGCGGTATCCGCCGACTCGAAAAACATCGCCTTGATACTTTCAAAATCGCGTGGCCCAATCTTCAGGTAACCTGCAATTTCCCGGAGTTTATCGACTTCAGCCGGGCTTACCCGCCCATCTGCCCCGGCTATCCCGAACAGGAAGTGTACCAACTGAAGCCGGACCTCATACCGGGTGCGCTGGTTGAGAAAAGTGCAAATCCGCTGGGCTGAAACCTCGCGCTTTTTGATAACCTCGTTAAAGGTCCGGAAAATAGCATTGGCCTTCTCCTTCCCGTACGTGCTGAGAAAATACTGCCGGACGTAATCGAGTTCCTGCTGGGTTACGCTCCCGTCAGCTTTGATCACGATGGAACAGAGGGAGATCAGGTGCAGCTCAAAATCCTGAGGGGAAACATGGGCCCTTCCAAAATCCTGGAAGATAGAACCCCCCTTTCCGCTCATACCGTCGACCAGGCTTCCCAGGAAAAATCCGAGCAGGGCCCCGGGGAGCCTGAATAAGAAGTAACCCACAATGGCACCAATCCATTTGAGCATGTACCAAAAATTTGCGCAAAGATAGTGGATTCACCCTGAATGATCCCGGCAGCTTCCCTTCACAGATTCTTCCCTGAACTCTATCTGTTTTTGTACATTTGTGAACTCAACAAAAAAAATAAATTTCTATGTACCCAGCAGAGTTAGTAAAACCCATGCGCCAGGATTTGGCATCCGCCGGATTCGAGGAACTCTATACTGCAGAGGCCGTTGAAAACGCGATCAATCAGGACGGTACGGTCCTGGTCGTGGTTAATTCCGTTTGCGGATGTGCCGCTGCAAATGCAAGGCCGGCTGCCAAACAAAGCCTCCAGAACTCAAAGAAACCAGATCGGCTGGTTACCGTTTTCGCAGGAGTGGACCGGGAAGCTGTGGACGCCGCCAGAAGTATGATGGTACCCTTTCCACCTTCTTCCCCAAGTATGGCCCTTTTCCGGGACGGGGAACTGGTGCACATGATTGAGCGCCACCATATCGAAGGCAGACCCGCCGAGATGATCGCGGAGAACCTCATGCAGGCCTTTGACGAATTTTGTTAAGCATCGGTTCAATCAGCATATAAAAACCGCTTCACTCAGGCGGTTTTTTATTTTTGTACTGGTATGCAAAAAATAGTTTCTTATCCGCTGTCAGTCATTTTTCTGATTTTCTTCGGGCTCACCCTGCTGGTCTTTCATCCGGTACAATGGATCTGCCTGAACTTCTTTGGCTACAACGCCCACAAAAAGAGTGTATGCATCCTGAACCTCTCCCTGATGAGGTGTACGCATCTTCTTGGGACCCGGTACAGTTTTCAGATGCCTGACAACATGCCCGAAAAAGGGCCCCTGATCATCGTAGCCAACCACCAGAGCATGTATGACATCCCTCCGATCATATGGCGCCTGAGGGCCTACCACCCAAAATTTGTAAGCAAAAAGGAGCTCGGCAAGGGAATCCCCAGTGTTTCTTACAACCTGCGTCACAGCGGTTCCGTCCTGATCGACCGAAAGGACCGAAGGCAGGCGCTGAAGGCAATAGCAGGGCTAGGCGCATATATTGAAAGTACGGGACGCAGTGCGGTTATTTTTCCCGAGGGAACCCGAAGCAGGGATGGCAACCCCAAACCCTTCAGGATGATCGGGTTGAAGGCCCTTATAAAAAATGCCCCCTCTGCTTATATCCTGCCGGTTAGCATTAACAATTCCTGGAAAATGCTCCGGTATGGAAAATACCCGCTCGGCCTGGGAAACCATCTCAAATTCAAAGTGCACCCCCCGGTCCCGGCAAACGGGTGTACGGAGGAAACCCTGATTAACATTGAGAAACTAATCGTTGAAAACATCCAGATTGCCAAGACATGAATGATGCTGAGATCATAGAAAAGACCATTGAATATGTGCGGGGAGAGCTCAGGGAAGCCGAAGGTGGGCACGACTGGTTTCATATACAGCGGGTTTTTCGAAATACGCTGCTGATTGCCCGGGAGGAAAAGGTAGACATTCTGGTGGTAAGCCTGGCGGCGCTGCTGCACGATATTGCCGATGCGAAGTTTCACGGTGGGGACGAAAAAATCGGGCCG
>CBDUBB010000020.1:0-14962 GCA_965365265.1 uncultured Flavobacteriaceae bacterium | reverse complement strand
GCCAGCGGCCTGGCGGCAATGGATGCGGTTATGAAGCTTTTGTCTCCCGGGGATGAAGTCGTTTCCACCAACGATTTGTACGGGGGGAGCTACCGCCTTTTCCGGAAAATTTTCGAGCCCTTTGGTATTCGTTTCCGGTTCGTCGACATGAGGGACCTCTCCCGGATCGAGGAGGCAGTAGGCCCAAAAACACGTCTAATCTGGGTCGAAACCCCGACCAATCCCATGATGAACATCATCGATATCCGGGCAGTTGCCGGGATGGCCAAAAAGTATCAGGTACTCCTTGCCGTGGACAATACCTTTGCAACCCCCTATCTGCAAAGGCCCCTCGAGTTGGGGGCTGATATCGTCATGCACTCCGCCACCAAATATTTAGGGGGGCACAGCGATGTGGTGGCAGGAGCCCTGGTCGTACGGGATCAGGAGCTTGCCGAGAAACTCTATTTTATACAGAATGCCAGCGGGGCAGTCTGCGGACCCATGGATAGTTACCTGGTGCTGAGGGGGATCAAAACCCTCCATGTCCGCATGCAGCGCCATTGTGAGAACGGGGAGCAGGTCGCCCGCTTCCTTCAGGCCCATCCCGCGGTGGAAAAGGTCTATTGGCCCGGGTTTGAGGACCACCCCAACCACGAGATCGCCAAAACACAAATGAAAGGGTTCGGGGGGATGATTTCTTTTGTACCCAGAGGTGCGAGCTACCGGGATGCGGTAAAGATCGTGGAGGCCCTGCAGGTCTTTACGCTGGCCGAGTCCCTCGGAGGGGTTGAAAGCCTGGCGGGGCACCCGGCCAGCATGACGCATGCCAGTATCCCGAAAGAAGAACGGGAGAAAAGCGGGGTTACCGATTCCCTCGTCCGTCTGAGCGTGGGGATAGAGGATGCACAGGACCTTACCGAAGACCTCGGTCAGGCCCTTTCCTTCCTTGGGGCCTAAGCTTAAATTATTTTGTCAAATTTTTAAAAAAAGATGGCTTGAATTATGGGAAAGACATAATTTTGCCTTTACATTTTTAAAATGACAATCCTATACCTATTTCACTATGGCTGATATGCACGCGACTATCGAGGCTTTTATGGACGAAGTAAGGGCCCGTAATGGCCACGAACCGGAATTTCTTCAGGCGGTTCAGGAGGTGGCGGAAACCACCATCCCCTACATTGCTCAAAACGATATTTACTACGGTAAGAATATTTTGCTTCGCATGGTGGAGCCGGAACGTCTTATTTCATTCCGGGTGGCCTGGGTGGATGACAAGGGTGAAATCCACGTGAACCGTGGGTACCGGGTTCAGATGAATTCTGCCATCGGGCCTTACAAGGGCGGGCTTCGTTTCCACCCTTCTGTGAATGCGAGTATCCTGAAATTCCTGGCTTTCGAGCAGGTGTTCAAAAACAGTCTTACCACCCTTCCCATGGGGGGCGGAAAGGGAGGGTCTGACTTTGATCCCAAGGGAAAATCCGACGATGAGGTCATGCGGTTTTGCCACGCTTTTATGACAGAACTCTGTCGGCATGTAGGACCTAACACGGATGTTCCTGCCGGGGATATCGGAGTGGGTTCCCGGGAGATCGGGTTCCTCTTCGGGATGTACAAAAAGATCCGCAATGAATTCACCGGGGTGCTCACCGGGAAAGGCCTTTCCTGGGGAGGTTCCAAGATCCGGCCCGAAGCTACCGGATATGGAACGGTTTATTTCGCCGAAAACATGCTGAAGACCAAGGATGATTCCGTGGAAGGTAAAGAGGTGGTGATCTCCGGATCAGGAAACGTGGCCCAGTTCGCTGCCGAAAAAGTAATTCAGCTCGGAGGTAAAGTCCTCACCCTTTCGGATTCCGGAGGTTACATCCATGATGAGGACGGTATTGATGCCGAGAAACTCGCCTGGGTCATGGACCTCAAGAATAACCGCCGGGGTCGGATATCCGAGTATGTGGAGAAATACCCGAAAGCGACCTATTATGAAGGGGAAACCCCATGGAGTGTCCCCTGTCAGATCGCTTTGCCCTGTGCAACACAGAATGAATTGAACGGAGACGATGCCAGGGCCCTGATCAAGAACGGTTGTATCTGTGTGGCGGAAGGGGCCAATATGCCTTCAACTCCGGAAGCTATGCACGCATTCCAGGAGTCCAAGGTGCTATTTGCCCCGGGAAAGGCTTCGAATGCCGGAGGAGTGGCCACATCAGGGCTCGAAATGTCCCAGAATTCCCTCAGGATCAGCTGGACGCGTGAGGAAGTGGATCAACGGCTTCGCTCCATCATGTCCGATATCCATGATTCCTGTGTGGAATACGGCATGGAGGCAGATGGCTCCTGCAACTATGTGAAAGGTGCCAATATTGCCGGCTTCGTCAAGGTGGCGGACGCTATGTTGGCTCAGGGAGTTATTTAACACTTCTTATATATGTTCTAGGGTCTCCCGGAACCACGCGTTCCGGGAGATTTCTTTTTAAATGGATGTATCTTTGGGGACCAACTGGTCCCGATGCGTATCCGAACGAAAGCCATTGTACTCTCCACCCTTAAATACGGGGACAACTCCCTGATCGCAAAAGCATTTACGCGCGAAGCCGGCTTGCAGTCATTCATGCTGAAAGGCATCCTCAGTAGCAGGAAGGGAAAATTGAAAACGGCTTTCTTCCAACCCCTCACCCAACTGGAAATCATTGCGAGCACAAGTCGTTCCGGGAAGTTGGGCTACATACAGGAAGCCCTCCTCAGTTATCCCTACACCACAGTGCACGCCGATATTAGGAAAAGCACCATAGCCCTGTTTTTATCGGAAATCCTCGGTCAAAGCATCCGGGAACAGGACCCGGACCCTTCCCTCTTTCAGTTTCTGGAGGCATCCCTGCAATGGCTGGACCAACACGACAAAATCGCCAATTTCCATATTGGATTTCTGATAGGGCTGACCCGTCATCTTGGGTTCTACCCGGACACAAATAATCTGCAGGCACCCTTCTTCGATCTCATAGAGGGGGCCTTTTGTAATGAGCCTTCTTTGAATCCCTGTATGGGCGGGGAAGAACTGGGGCATTTCAGGGCTTTTTTAGGCACGAATTTTGATGCAATTCACACGATCCGATTGACCCAAAAGCAGCGTCAAAAATTGCTCAGCCAGCTTGTCAGCTATTTTGAGGTACATTTGCACGGATTCAGTAAACCGAGATCCTTAGTCGTTTTAGATGCAGTGTTTTCTTAAGCCAGCCTACGTTGTAATCGTATCGATTTTTCTGTTTTCGGGCGGGCTGCAGGCCCAGAAAATCCTGGTCTTCGATGAGGAAACAGGGGAACCCATCCCAGATGTGGCCATCTTTACCCGGGATCACTCGGTTACTGCCCTCACAGATTTTGACGGGTACTTTGACCTGAGCCCTTTCCCAGAAGATACCCGTATTGAAATGAGGCACCTGAGCTACCAGACCCGGTTTATTACCCGGGAGGGAATCCTTCGCATGGGAAAAAAGGTGCCATTGGAAGCAAAGGCGGAACAATTGCAGGAAATCGTGGTTTCCATTTCCAAATGGGAGCAGCAGAAACGGGACATTCCCCAAAAGATCGAAACCATCGGGGCCTCATCCATCGCCTTTGGCAACCCGCAGACCTCCGCAGACCTCCTGCAGCAATCCGGTAAAATATTCGTTCAGAAAAGCCAGTACGGAGGAGGCAGCCCCATGATACGGGGTTTTGCCACGAACAGGGTCCTTTTATCCGTCGACGGGATACGCATGAACAATGCCATTTTTAGGGGGGGCAATATCCAGAATGTAATTTCCCTGGATCCTTATACCGTGAGGAACACGGAGGTTATCTTTGGCCCGGGATCGGTGATCTACGGCAGCGATGCCATAGGCGGGGTGATGAATTTCTACACCCGAACCCCCAGATTTTCCCAGTCCGACACCCTGGAGGTCAGCGGGAATGCTTCCTACAGGACAGCCACAGCCTCGGATGAACATACAGTCCACGGGGATGTTGCCCTAGGAGGGCGGAAATGGGCCTTTTTGAGCAGCCTTACCTACAATTCATTCGGGGACCTCCGAATGGGGGTGCACGGCCCGGATTCCTACCTGAGGCCATCGTATCTGGTCCGGGAAGACGGACAGGACGTGTTGAGACAGAACGAAGATCCAAGAACGCAGGTGCCCTCGGGCTATCAGCAGTGGAATTTTATGCAAAAGGTTCGTTACCAGCCGAGCAATCGCTGGTCTTTTGATCTGGGGCTGCACTATTCTGAAACCTCCGACTACCCTAGATACGACAGGTTGATACGGCCCGCGGACAATGAGGTGGGGTTGAGATCAGCGGAGTGGTTTTACGGCCCCCAGGTCTGGGGTATGGGTAACCTGCAGCTAGCCCACAGGGGCCGGGATACCTTTTACGACCGGATGAAGGTCACGGCAGCCTACCAGTATTTTGAAGAAAGCAGGAACGACCGGAATTTTGAGGACGAAATACGTTACAGGACCCGTGAACAGGTGGATGCATATTCCCTGAACCTGGATTTTGAGAACCGGAAAATTGGAAACATCAGCCTCTTTTATGGAGTGGAGTATGTGGGCAACCTGGTTGATTCAGAAGGGGAGGAAGAAAATATTGTAACCGGTACCACCGAGGCCGGGCCCTCCCGATACCCGGATGGGTCTACCTGGACGAGCCTGGCTGCCTATGCCAATGCGACCTACCGCTTGAAGCCCAACCTGACCCTCATGTCCGGGCTCAGGTACAGCCATTTCTGGATCGATGCCGAATTTGACCGCACCTTTTACCCCTTTCCTTTCGAGGAGGCCCGCCTAAACAACGGGGCCCTTACGGGCAGCCTCGGGATCAGCTGGTTCGCCCGCCGCAATACACAACTCACCGTGAATGCCTCCACGGGTTTCCGGTCCCCGAATATAGACGACATAGGCAAGGTCTTCGATTCTGAGCCGGGGTCCGTAGTGGTGCCCAATCCCGACCTGGAACCCGAGTACGCCTATAACATTGAGGCTGGGATCCGACAGAACATCAAGGACAGGGTGGTGCTGAAAGGATCCGTGTATTACACCTATCTTTCAAATGCCATGGTGAGGCGGGATTATACCTTGAATGGAGAGCGCACCATTGAATACAATGGGGAGCCAAGCAATGTACAGGCAATACAAAATGCCGCCGATGCTTTTGTGTACGGAATAGAGCTGGGATTTGACGCCAATCTTACCGAATTCTGGTCTTTCAGGGGAAACCTGACCCTGGCCGAAGGGGAAGAAGAGGAAGCCGATGGCACCACTTCGGCCGCACGCCATGTGGCACCCACTTTTGGCGACCTGCAGCTGGGCTGGGCCAAGTATCCCTGGAAGTTAGCGCTTGTTCTGAACTACAATGGGGAGATCCCCTACGATAACCTGGCCGTTTCGGAACGGAACAAAGCCTATATCTATGCGGCGGATGCAGCCGGAAACCCATTTTCCCCCTCCTGGTATACCCTGAATTTCAGATCTTCCTATTCCCTCTGGGACCGGTATCAGCTGACATTTGCCGTTGAAAACCTGACCAACCAGCGTTACCGGACCTATTCTTCAGGTATTGCTGCTGCCGGGCTCAATGTGATCGCCGGCCTGAACGTACAGTTTTGACCAGAATATACCAATTGGATTTTTCATGTTTTCTACATTGGGGTTTTAACTTAGCAGGGGGTTTTTACCTGTGCAAATGCAGGAAGATTTCAGTTAAAATCACTAATTTTGCGCATTTTAGAAAAATAAGGTACTGAATATCCTGGCGCCAGATGAAGTTCAAAGAGTACAAAAAACTGGATCTCCCAAAGGTTGCTGAAAACATTCTGAAGTTTTGGAAATCCGAGGCGATTTTCGAAAAAAGCATCCGTACTCGGGAAGGAGGCAGGCCATTCGTGTTCTACGAAGGTCCGCCCTCAGCCAATGGTATGCCCGGGATCCACCATGTGATGGCGCGCACCATCAAGGATATCTTCCCCCGCTACAAGACCATGAAGGGATACCAGGTGAAGCGGAAGGCCGGATGGGATACCCATGGCCTGCCCATCGAACTGGGTGTTGAAAAAGAACTGGGGATCACCAAGGAGGATATCGGCACCAAAATTTCCATCGAGGCGTATAACGAGGCCTGCAAAAAAGCCGTTATGCGCTATACGGATGTATGGAATGACATGACCGAGAAGATCGGCTATTGGGTGGATATGAGTGACCCTTATATCACCTACAAGCCGAAGTACATGGAAACGGTTTGGTGGCTGCTGAAAGAGATCTACGATAAGGGGCTTATCTACAAAGGATATACGATTCAACCCTATTCCCCCAAGGCAGGTACGGGGCTCAGCTCCCATGAGCTCAACCAGCCGGGGACCTATCAGGATGTAACGGATACCACGGTTACGGCCCAGTTCGAGGCGGTGGCAGAAACCCTCCCCGATTTCCTCAGGGAGGAGTCTGGAAAGATCTATTTCCTGGCCTGGACAACCACGCCCTGGACCCTTCCCTCCAACACGGCGCTTACGGTGGGGCCAAAAATCGATTACGTCCTGGTGGAAAGCTATAATCAGTACACCCACCAACCGATAAAGGTGATCCTTGCCAAAGCACTGGTCTCCCTGCAGTTCGGCGGGAAGTTTGCCGAGGTGCACGGGGAAGAGGCGTGGCCGGAATACACCCCGGGGGACAAGAAGATCCCCTTCCGGGTTCTCAGTGAATTCAAGGGGTACCAGTTGGAGGGAATACGCTATCGCCAGTTACTGGAGTACGCCCTGCCTTACGAGCATCCTGAAAATGCATTTCGCGTGATCACCGGGGATTTCGTCACCACGGAAGACGGAACAGGGATCGTACATACCGCCCCGACCTTCGGAGCGGACGACATGCAGGTGGCCAGGGAGGCAAACCCGCCCGTACCTCCCATGCTGGTGCTGGATGATGCCGGAAATCCGGTTCCCCTCGTCGACCTGCAGGGAAGGTTTCGTCCGGAAATGGGCGAACTTGCAGGGAAATACGTGAAGAATGAATATTATGCGGAGGGGGAAGTTCCGGAACGCTCCGTGGATGTGGAGATTGCCATAAAGCTAAAGGAGGAAAACAAGGCCTTCAAGGTTGAAAAATACCTGCACAGCTATCCGAATTGCTGGCGTACGGATAAACCGGTACTTTACTACCCGTTGGATTCCTGGTTCATCAAGGTGACGGAGGTCCGTGACCGCATGTACCAGCTCAACCAGGAGATCAACTGGAAACCCAAAGCCACAGGAGAAGGAAGGTTTGGGAACTGGCTTTCCACGGCCAATGACTGGAACCTCTCCCGTTCCCGTTACTGGGGGATCCCACTGCCGATCTGGAGGACTGAGGACGGTCAGGAAGAAATGATTATCGGGTCGGTGTCTCAGCTGAAGGCCGAGATCAGTAAAGCGATGAAAGCCGGTCTGATGGAAGCAGATCCCTTCCCGGATTTCGTCCCTGGGGATATGTCCGAGGAGAACTACGACCGCATTGACCTTCACAAGAATATTGTGGATGGGATTACCCTGGTTTCACCTTCGGGAAAACCGATGAAAAGGGAGAATGACCTCATCGATGTGTGGTTTGACAGCGGTTCCATGCCCTACGCCCAGTGGCACTATCCTTTTGAAAACAGGGAATTAATAGATTCAGGCGCCTATTTCCCGGCAGATTTCATCGCCGAGGGGGTGGACCAGACGCGGGGTTGGTTTTATACGCTTCACGCTATTGCCACCATGGCATTTGACTCCATAGCCTACAGGAACGTGGTCTCCAATGGGCTCGTCCTGGATAAGGACGGTAAGAAAATGTCCAAACGGCTGGGCAATGCGGTGGATCCCTTTGAAACGGTCCAAACCCACGGGCCGGATGCCACGCGCTGGTATATGATTTCCAATGCCAATCCCTGGGATAACCTGAAATTCGATATGGAGGGGGTCGTGGAGGTGAAGCGAAAATTCTTCGGAACCCTCTACAATACATATTCGTTTTTCGCCCTCTATGCGAATATAGACGGGTTTGATTACCGGGAGGCGGAAATCCCCATCGGCGAGCGGCCGGAAATCGACAGATGGATCCTTTCGGAACTGAACACCCTGATCCTGGAAACAGACCGTTCCTACGGAGACTATGAGCCTACACGGGCAGCCCGGATGATTTCGGATTTTGTCCAGGAAAACCTCAGTAACTGGTACGTGAGGCTTTGCCGCAGACGTTTTTGGAAGGGGGACTACGGTCAGGACAAAATCTCGGCATACCAGACCCTGTTTACCTGTCTGAAGACGGTTTCAGAGCTGGCGGCCCCCATTGCTCCCTTTTTCATGGAACAACTTTACCGGGACCTTATGGGCGGAGTTGTGATGGAAGGACATAAAAGCGTGCACCTGGCCTTTTATCCGGAGGCGACCCCTGAATTGATCGACAAGGAACTCGAGGCGAAAATGCTGAAGGCCCAGACAATATCGTCCCTGGTGCTCTCCATTCGCCAGAAGGAGAAAATCAAGGTTCGCCAGCCTTTGCAGAAGGTGATGATTCCCGTGCTTGATTCCCGACAGAGAAAGGAGATCGAGGCAGTAGCTGAATTGATAAAATCCGAGGTAAACGTCAAGGAAATAGAATTGCTGGACGATGCTTCCGGAATCCTGGTGAAGCGGATCAAGCCCAATTTTAAGACGCTTGGCCCCCGCTATGGAAGGGACATGAAGGCAATCGCAAAGGCAGTGGCCGGTCTGGATCAGGAGGATATCCAGAAAATTGAACGGGAAGGCGAATTAGTCCTTGACCTGGAAAATAAAAGCCTTAAATTACAGTTAGAAGATGTAGAAATAAGTTCCCAGGATATCGAAGGCTGGCTGGTGGCGTCTTCCGGCGCCCTTACGGTTGCGCTGGATGTGACCATTACGGAAGACCTGAGGAAGGAAGGTATCGCCCGGGAACTGGTGAACAGGATTCAGAACCTCAGAAAAGAGTCGGGTTTTGAAGTGACAGATAAGATTGATATTAAATTTTTAAAGAACAAAACGGTTGAAAATGCCGTTTTAAGCAATTTACAGTACATTAAGTCAGAAACATTGACGGCAGACCTTGAATTCGAGGAAAAGTTGGAAGAAGGCACTGCCATTGCTTTTGATGAGGTGAACACCAAATTGTTTATCCAAAAACATTAAGACTATGGGACAAGATGTAAAAGTGAGGTATTCAGATAAGGATCTTGAGGAATTCAGGACCATTATCGAGCAAAAGATTGAAAAAGCGAAAAAGGACCTTGAGCTTTTGAGGAGTTCATATATGAATGATGGCAATAATGGCACGGATGATACTTCTCCCACCTTTAAGGCTTTTGAAGAAGGATCTGAAACCATGAGCAAGGAAGCCAATACACAGCTTGCCATCCGACAGGAAAAATTCATCAGGGATCTTAAAAATGCCCTGTTGCGAATTGAAAACAAAACCTATGGGATCTGCCGGGTAACCGGGAAGCTCATCAATAAGGAACGTCTAAAGCTTGTTCCACATGCAACCCTTAGCATTGAAGCTAAAAACATGCAGAAGTAAAGAAAAGCGCCCCATCGGGCGCTTTCTTTTACGGGGGGCTTTCCTCCTTCTGATCTTCCTGTTTTACGGGGGGCAACCATCCTTTGGCCAGAAACGGGTCACCAAAACACTCCTGAATCCTGAAGTCACGGCTATAAATATCGACGGAAACCTCTGCTACCGGGTTGTCCTGGAAACCGCTGACACAAAAGAGGTTTCAGTAGAAGCCCGGATGGATGGAGAATACCAAAAGGGGCTCCTGGTGAATTTCCGGGAGGCGGGTAATACGCTTAATCTCGAGACCCGGTATAGCCCCGAATTCCAGTTTCCCAATGATAAACTGGGTGCTCACAAGGTAGTTTCCGTCAGCATGCGGGTGACCCTGCCACGCGATATGGAAATCCTGCTCACAGCCCAAAGTTGCGAGATTTCGGCTTCCGGAGAGTTCAGGGATCTTAAAATCGTTTTCAATGACGGTCTTTGTGATTTATCCCATACCGCAGAGAACACCGAAGTGCGCACCGGAACCGCCCCCATTTTTGCACATCTCAGCTCTGGCCTGGTAGAGGCAGAATCCAGGTATGGAGCGGTTCAGCTGGAACCGATACCGGAAGGGGACCACCACCTCAGGCTGTACAGCACAAAAGGAGATATCTCTGTGAGTTACACGCCCTAAAAAAGGCTGTTTGACACCCCGGGTTCAATTAGCATTTAATCCCTATTTTTGCCGCACTGAATCGTAATTGGATGCACCTGAAAAAATCCCTTTTGCTGATCTTCCTGATACTCCTCGCAGATCAACTCAGCAAGATTTATGTTAAGACGCATTTCCAGCTGGGAGAATCCGTTGAGGTGTTCTCCTGGTTCAGGATCTTATTCATAGAAAATGAAGGGGCTGCCTGGGGCACCAAGCTAAGCGACCTGCTACCTGTCTCAGAAAAAAGCGCCAAGTTAATCCTTACAATATTCAGATTATTTGCCATCGGGGGCATAGGTTACTGGCTCTGGGATATTCTCCGTAAGAGGGCCAATACCACCCTTGTGCTGGCGGTAAGTCTTATTTTTGCGGGGGCAGTGGGAAATATTATCGACTCTGTTTTCTACGGACAACTCTTTAACAACAGCTATGGACAGGTTGCGACCCTGTGGTCTGAAGACCCCTATGCGGCCCTCTTTTACGGCAAGGTCGTAGATATGCTTTATTTCCCGCTCATCGACACACAGTGGCCGGAATGGATCCCCTGGGTAGGGGGGCAGGCCTTCAGGTTCTTCGAGCCTGTTTTCAATATTGCAGACACGGCCATCAGTACGGGAGTCGGGATTCTTCTCGTATTCAACAAAAAGGCCTTTGCGAAGCCCGGTCCTCAGAATGAATAGATCTTATCCGGCGTCACGCAATATTCCATAGGGATGTCCAGGGGATGGCGGTCGCTGATTTCCGCCACAGGTTCAAAAAAAGAAAGCCCCACCTTTACCACGTCTTCCCGACAGTTGGCCAGGAAACGGTCGTAAAAACCACCTCCGTACCCGACCCGATATCCTTTAAGATCAAAGGCCAGCAGGGGAAGGAAAACAACATCGATCTGCTTTGGAGTTACCTGCAGCCCGGAAACAGGCTCGGGAATCCCCCATTGACTATTCCTGAATACGGTGGCATCAGTCAGCAGGTAATGGACGAGCTCACCTTTTCCGGCGACCTTTGGGACGGCGATGTCCTTGTCCTTTCCCTGTAAAAGGGTAAGCAGAAACGAAGTATCGACTTCTTTCCTCTGCGGAATACTTAAAAAAAGGTGGAAAAGCTGAAAGTTCCAGATCGGAAGCTGTAGGCAGCTATTGGCAATATTCAGGCTATAGTCTTCCCGTCTATCGGAGGGAAGGTCGTTGCGGAGATTAGCGTCAGTTAATCGAAGCTGCTCTTTTAACATGGCACTCGATTAAACACGCTCAAAAGGAAGGTAAGCTTACTAATGACTATTCCTTAGCCGATACGGCCACGTAAATTTTGAAGAATAGCATCAACATAAGATACATGCCCAGGGTGATAAGATAATTGTCCATAAGTTGACGGATTAAGATGGTTTAAATATATGTAAAAAAAAGATTACAACAACTTTTAAGTGCACTAAATTATCGATGAAATGCATGTTTTATGGCTTTGTTAACCTTTTGTTCATACTTCTTAAACAGATTTAACAGGAAAATATTGCCTGTAAAAAACATATAATCAACAAGATAGTCCTTTAAAATATCAGAATTTCACCCATAAAATACTTAAACAAGGATGCAAATGCCTTGCAGTATATCGAGATTTCGTCTGATTTTCCGCCTCACTGCTCCGTGGCCGGAAGTATAACCCTGTGTAAATGTATCTTTGTAGGAGCGAACCTTACAAATGAGTAATCTACCTATAGATGTTCAGCTCAGGACCCTCCCGGACAGCCCCGGCGTGTATCAGTTCTTCGATGCGGACGGTAAGATCCTTTATGTTGGAAAGGCCAAGAGCCTTAAGAAACGGGTGAGTTCCTATTTCACAAAAAGCCATCAGAACGGGAAGACCCGGGTCATGGTACGGAAGATCCAGAAGATCAAGCACATTGTCGTTCCCACGGAATCGGATGCGCTGCTGCTTGAGAACAACCTGATCAAAGAACATCAGCCCCGTTACAACGTTCTGTTGCGGGATGATAAATCCTACCCCTGGCTCTGTATTAAGAATGAACGCTTCCCCAGGATTTTCCCAACCCGGAAGCGCATTAAAGATGGTTCGGAATATTTCGGCCCCTACACCCAGATGAAAACGGTAAGGGCCCTGCTTGACCTCATTAAGAGCGTGTACCCCCTCAGGACCTGTAATTACGATCTTTCCAGGGAGAAAATAGAGGCCGGCAAGTACAAGCTTTGCCTGGAATACCACCTCGGGAACTGCCTGGGCCCCTGTGAGGGATTGCAGGATGAGGAATCCTATCAGCGACAGGTCGATGACATCCGGGAGATCATCAAGGGAAATTTCAGGAGCTCCCTGCAGTATTTCAAAAGGCGTATGCAACAGCTCGCAGCCGAAATGCGCTTTGAGGAAGCCCAGCGCATGAAGGAAAAAATTGAGGTGCTGGAGAACTATCAGTCAAAATCCACTGTGGTGCATCCCAAAATTTCCGATGTGGATGTCTTCTCCATCGTTTCGGATGCTACCCATGCCTATGTCAATTACATGCAGATCAGCCATGGGTTGGTTGTACGATCGCATACCCTGGAAATCAAAAAGAAACTTGAAGAGTCCGATGAGGACCTCCTCTCGCTGGCCATCGTAGATCTGCGCGACCGGTTTGAATCTGACAGCAAGGAGGTCTTCCTCCCCTTCCGGGTGGCCCTTGCGGGGGATATCAGGGTAACGGTCCCCAAGCAGGGCGATAAAAGGAAAATTGTGGCCCTGTCAGAGCGGAATGCCCGGTTCTACCGGCAGGAGCGCTTCAAGCAAATCAAGATTACCGATCCGGATCGGCACGTCAAAAGGCTCATGGACCAGATGAAGCGGGACCTGCGCCTTCCGGAAGAACCCAGGCATATCGAGTGTTTTGACAATTCTAATATTCAGGGGAGCAACCCTGTGGCCGCCTGCGTGGTGTTCCGGGACGGGAAGCCTTCTAAAAAGGAATACCGGCATTTTAACATCAAGACGGTCACCGGGCCGGATGATTTTGCATCCATGACTGAGGTGGTATATCGCAGGTATCGCCGCCTCATGGAGGAAGGAGAAAGCCTCCCCCAGCTTATCGTGATCGATGGGGGGAAAGGGCAGCTTTCCGCAGCCCTGAAATCCCTCGAAGAACTGGGTTTAAGAGGTAAAATATCCATCATCGGTATTGCCAAGCGACTGGAGGAGATTTACTTTCCGGAAGATCCGATCCCCCTCTATCTGGACAAAAAGTCCGAATCCCTCCGGGTGATACAGCAGTTGCGCAATGAGGCGCACCGGTTCGGGATCACCTTCCACCGCAACAAGCGCAGCAAAGCGGCCATTAGTTCCGTCCTTGAGGGAATTGATGGCATCGGAGAGAAAACGGCTCAACAGCTCTTGAGGAAGTTCAAGTCGGTTAAGCGGATCCGGGAAAGCTCCCTTGAAGACCTCGCCTTAGTTGTCGGTCCGGTAAAAGCCAGGAAAGTCTATGATAGTTTGCGCGAATAACCTAATTTAAGCCTATGCGCTACCTGATCCTGTTTATCGCCCTTTTCCACCTGAGCATGCCCGCTCAGATGCAGGATTCTTCCGGGCGGGATCTGAAGGTAGGCCTGGTACTGAGCGGTGGCGGGGCCAAGGGGATGGCCCATATAGGGGCCCTTAAGGTGATCGAGGAGGCAGGAGTCCGTATTGACTATATCGGGGGAACGAGCATGGGGGCCATTGTGGGGGCCCTTTACGCTTCGGGCTATACCGCAAACCAGCTGGATTCGCTTTTCATGAACACCGACTTCACGGAAATCATCCAGGATAACCTCCCGCGTTCGGCCATGACCTTTTATGAAAAGGAGGCCTCGGAACGATACGCCCTTACACTTCCCTTCAGCAAGTTCCGGATATCCTTTCCGGCAGCCATTTCCGGGGGGCAGAATATCTACAATGAATTGGTAAAGGCACTATATCACGTGAAGGATATTCGCGATTTTAACCAGCTTCCCATACCTTTCTTCTGTATTGCCACGGACGTGGAAACCGGGGAGGAAATCCTTCTGGACAGCGGCTACCTTCCGGAGGCTATCATGGCGAGCGGGACCTTTCCCTCCCTGTTTGAGCCTTCTGAAGTGGATGGGCGTATCCTCATCGATGGGGGAGTCCTTAACAACTATCCCGTGGATGAGGTTCGGGCCATGGGTGCAGACCTAATCATCGGGGTTGACGTGCAGCATGGATTACGCGACAGGGAATCCCTGCAGTCAGCGACAGAAATTCTGCTGCAGATCAACAACTACCGCACCGTTGGGCAAATGAAGGAAAAGTCGCAAAAGACAGATGTCTATATCAAACCGAACATGGATCGCTACAGCGTGATTGATTTCGAATTGAGGGACAGCATTATACAGGAAGGGAACATGGCGGCCCTGGAGGTATGGGAATCCCTCAGGCAGGTAGCCGCCCGCCAGGGATCCCAGCGTCAGCTGCAACCCGTCCCCGGAACCCTGGATTCTCTTCAGATAAACCGGTTGATCCTTCAGGGCAATAGTTCCTATTCAAGGGGTTATGTAAAGGGAAAACTGCGGTTTGACCTTTCCGAGAAAATATCCTTTAATAAGCTCCGACAGGGAATCTCCAACCTGTCCGCTACGGGCAACTTCAATACAATCCGATACGAACTCAATTCAAACGGGATAGGGGAGGACCTAATCCTCAAACTCAGCGAAAATCCCGTGCGCACCTATATCCG
>CBDUBB010000019.1:0-15673 GCA_965365265.1 uncultured Flavobacteriaceae bacterium | reverse complement strand
CACCCACAAGACCCTCAGGGGACCGCGAGGCGGGCTCATCCTTATGGGAGAAGACTTTGAAAACCCATTTGACATCCGGCTCAAATCCGGGGCCCTGAGAAGCATGTCCTCCCTTATAGACATGTCCGTCTTCCCCGGGAACCAGGGAGGACCTTTGGAGCACGTGATTGCAGCCAAGGCCATCGCCTTCGGGCAGGCCCTTACGGACGATTTCCTGCATTATATGATTCAGGTCCAGAAGAACGCCGCAGCCATGGCGAAGGCCTTTGTAGAACGGGATTATGACATCATCTCCGGAGGAACGGATAACCACATGATGCTCATCGACCTGCGCAACAAGGGGGTGACCGGAAAAGTGGCGGAAAAAGCCCTGGAACTGGCGGATATCCCCGCCAACAAAAACATGGTCCCCTTTGATGACAAATCCCCGTTTGTGACTTCGGGCATCCGTTTCGGCACGGCGGCCATAACCACCAGAGGACTCGGGGAAACGGATATGGAACGCATCGTCGGATGGATCGACCGGATCTTACAGCAACCTGAGTCGGAAAAGGAGGCCGCAGCTGTAAAGGCTGAGGTCAATGCCTTTATGGGCAGCTGGCCCTTGTTTGCGGGCTAGTTCAGAGTCCCTTATTCAAAAGCGTTTCGGACCTCCTCCGGGATTCGGAGGGGCCTGCCGCTGCGGGCATCCAAAAGTACCCATTCCGTAAGGCATTCGGCAATTTTCTGCCCGGAGTCCTCCAGTATCATATCTACCTTTCGCCGGGAAATGGCCCCCCGGGCCTCCGGCACAAAAGTGGTCAGTTGGAGCGTCTGTCCCAGCAGGGCTGGTTGGTGGTAGGTGATGGCGTGGCTGCGGACCACCCAAAGGTAGCGTTTGTCCCATTCGGGTTTTGAGAGCTGCCCCCAGTGTTCTTCTGAGATGTCCTGTACCCACTCAAGGTATCGTATGTTATTGACGTGGTGCAGAGCGTCCAGGTCCCCGTCGGTAACTTTGACTGTTTTTTGGTAGCTGTTCATCAGTCCCGTTTGAGGATCCGGACTTCGAAGAGTTTGTCCCAGTTTTTACCGGTGACGAAAAAGGTGTTGCGCTCCCGGTGGTAAGCTACCCCATTGAAGACATCCAGGTCCCTGTGTTGGGTAACCTGTTTCTGGAGTCCCCCGAAGTTGACAACGCCTTCGATGGCACCGCTTCGGGCATCTATGATCATCATGCTTTCCTTCTGCCAGACATTGGCGTAGATCTTTCCATTTACGTATTCCAGCTCATTGGCTTTGTTGAAGACCGACCGGTTGGTGACGGTTTGGATGGTCCCTTTTTCTTGCTGGGTGGCCGGATCCAATAACCAGATTCGCTGGGTACCGTCGCTTTTGTAAAGGTGTTCCCCATCATTGCAGAGTCCCCACCCCTCCTTGCTTTCCCCGTATCGAAAACTGCCTATTTTATCGAGGTTTTCCCGGTCGAATAGAAAACCGGTGCCTTCCTGCCAGGTAAGCATGTAGATGGTATCGCCCAGAATCGTGATTCCCTCCCCAAAATACTGCCTTTCAAGATCGATGGATTTCAGTACCTGACCTGTTCGGTAATCTACTTTTCTCAGGGAGGAAGTACCTTTTCTCCCCGTACTTTCGTACAGGGTATCTCCATAGAACTCCAGCCCCTGTGTAAAGGCATTGCGGTCATGAGGGAAGGTGTTCAGAATTTCATAGGTATAGATTTCCGGTTGGTCCCTGGCCAACAAAAGGATTTCCCTGTCCAGAATAATTGTACTTCCCTCTGCGTATATTCTTGCCTGAAGTGTTTTATTTCCAAGTGTAGGGGCGCTCAGGGTTATTTTGCCCTGTGCTTCAGGCAGGAGGTCCCCGTCCAGAAAATACCGGACCGAATCCACTACCTGGTCGGATTTATTATCAATCCGGATGTCCACCTGCTGGCCTGACTGGAACTTTTTTCCTCCCTGGCCCAGATTGATGGAAAAATTACGTGCGGGGTCTGTTTCCCCGCAAGCCAGGAACAAACTGAGGCCAACCGTGGCAGCGACAATTTTAAGGACGCTCATAGGGTCTGTTTTGAAGGATACCTCAAATTTTTAGGGTACCCGGTTGTTAAATAGACTGAATTGCTAAATTAAGGATGTATTCACATTGACCCAAACATGAAAAGGTTGTATATTTGCATTCGGCAAGTCCTACACGACCAGCTCCTGCAGAATCCCCCAGGGCGGGAACGCAGCAAGGGTATGCGGTCGTAGCGGTGCGATGTAGGTAGCTTGCCGTTTTTTTATGCCCGAAATTCTGGGTTGGGATTTTTTGGAAAGCGCACATCTTTTTACATTGTACCCATGGAGTCAACCGGAAAAGTAGTGTTGGTGACCGGCGGTTCTTCAGGACTAGGTAAAGCTACGGCAGCCTACCTGGGCTCCCGGGGATACCGGGTCTATGGTACCGCCCGGGATCCACAAAAATATGAAGGTTTCAACCAGTTCCCCCTGCTGGCCATGGATGTGAGGGAGGAAGCCTCCGTCAAAGCTGCGGTGGGAGAACTAGTGGAACGGGAAGGCCGGATAGACATACTTATCAACAATGCCGGTGTCGGTATAACAGGTCCGCTTGAGGAAACTCCCCATGACGCGGTACTGGACGTTTTTGAAACCAACTTTCACGGCCCCTTGCGGGTGATCAGGGCGGTCCTTCCCCAAATGAGGGCACAACAGGAGGGTTTTATTTTAAACATTACCTCCATAGCCGGCTATATGGGGCTTCCCTTCCGGGGTATTTATTCGGCGAACAAGGGAGCTTTGGAGCTGGCCACGGAAGCCTACCGCATGGAGCTCAGGGAATACGGTATCAGGATGAGCTGTCTGGCTCCCGGGGATTACGCCACGAATATCGCCTCAGGGCGCTTTCACAGCCCGCTGCTGGAGGATTCCCCTTACAGGAGGGCATACGGGCAGAGCCTGGAATTGATGAATCAGCACGTCAGTGAGGGGAAAGACCCGGAGCAAGTTGCCCGGAAAGTCTATCGCATCCTTCAGAAAAAGCATCCGCGGGTGCATTACAGGGTGGGAAGTCCCCTGCAGAAATTTTCACTGTTTTTGAAGAAGATCCTGCCGGACAAAATCTATGAACGCCTGTTACTGAACCATTATAAATTGTAGTTTTGTCTCATCCGGGCAGAGGCCTGCCGCAACCTTAAATTAAAGATACCGCTACCATGAAGTTTTTTATCGATACAGCCAATCTGGATCAAATTCGCGAAGCCGGGGAACTGGGCGTCCTCGACGGTGTTACTACCAATCCTTCCCTTATGGCAAAGGAAGGCATCACCGGTAAAAACAACATCCTGAAACATTACGTCGATATCTGCAATATCGTGGATGGGGACGTTTCAGCGGAAGTCATCGGAACCACCTTTGACCAGATGGTACGGGAAGGGGAGGAGCTGGCCGACCTGCACGACCAAATTGTGGTAAAGGTACCGATGATTCGGGACGGGGTTAAGGCGTTGCGCTATTTTACGGAAAAGGGAATCCGGACGAACTGTACCCTGGTTTTCTCGCCCGGGCAGGCGCTTCTGGCCGCCAAGGCAGGTGCCACCTATGTGTCGCCCTTCATCGGGCGGTTGGACGATGTATCTTCGGATGGGTTGAACCTTATCAGTGAAATCCGGGAGATTTACGACAACTACGACTTTGAAACTGAGATTCTGGCCGCCTCCATACGGCATACCATGCACATAATCGAATGTGCCAAACTGGGAGCTGATGTGATGACGGGGCCGCTTTCTTCCATAGAGGGCCTGTTGAAACATCCGCTGACGGATATTGGTCTGGAAAAATTCCTCGCCGACTACCGGAAGGGGAACCCCTGAGACCTAAACAAAACCTTTATTGAGTTTTACGCTTTCGAGACGCGCTTCCGAACGATTCGTTCCTAGAAAGAAGTGTTGAGGTTGGCAAAGCCGTTGACGATCTTACCGTCCTTGGCCAGGACGCTCTTGTAGGTGTTATCCACCACCAGGGTCTGAACAAATTTTTCAAAATCCCCGGCCCAGAACTGATCTGCCGGATTCAGCCCATAGGATTCAACCAGCGTTTTCCAACGCTCCCTGCCGGTTCGCAGGCAAATCCCCACAAACCTGTAGTCGCTGTGATCTTCTCCAAGGGCCCTGACACGACTAATGATATTGGTCAGGTGGTTTTGTTGGGGCCCGGACCAAAAATAGAAGACGACCTTGCTGTCAGCGGAAATCGCCCGCATGCTCTGTTTTTCCCCTTTCGTATTTTCCACCATCAAATCAGGGACCTCATGGTTGGGGCGTAAGTTTTGAATGGCTTCGCTGAGCCGGTCGATTTCGGGCAGATGCCTGTTGTTGCCGGAAAGGCGGTGGAATTCCTCCATGAACTTCTCAAAGTTATCCTCAGTGTCTTTCTTCAGAAGGTAGTCGAAGGCAACCGTTCTGAAAAGGTTGTCCCGAAGTTCTTCACCCGTAACCAGGCTGTCTATAAGGTGTAACTGGTGGGTGTTGAAGTGGAGTTTATTGCCTATCTGGTTATCGCTAACCTCACAGGCATCCCTGCAGCCCATGTATGCCAGGTTCCCAATATGATAGATCATGAAGTCATGGTAGGGCCTGAGAAAAGTTAGGCGGGGATCCTCATAGGATACCTTTTTCCTGTAATCATAAAAATCAGGGGAGAGATCATGTAGCCCCCCGTCACCGGTCATTTTCCGGTGCCAGAAGGGATATTTCTCATGGTAAAGGTAATTCTGATATAGGATACTGGCCTCGGCTGCCTGAAAAGCTCCTTCGGAAAGGTCCGCTTCCTCCTGTAATTTTTTAAGTCGGTTTAGCTTGAAAGCTTTAAGGGAATCCAGCCTTGTACTGAATGCCTTTGGCTCCATGGGGATATAGGAATTCCGGATTAGATTTTCCTCTCCCTCACTTTCCAGGAACAGTTCTACCAGGAAATTATTGATTTCTTCACCCTTTCCCGAGAAAACAAGGGACTCATCAAAGGCGATCGTATTGAGCCGGATCTGAAGGCTGTCCCCGCCTTCGAGATAAACATACTGATATTCAGGGTCGTGCTTGAAAGAATGCAATCCGGCCTGGACGGAATCCAGACGGAATTCGAAGCGGTTCTGACTGTCCAGAGCGGCCGTATCCAGAGGCTGCTCCCCTTTAAGGAGCACGACAAAACGGTCTGTGGGGTTTACGATTTCCCCGGCGAAGTAGACCGCCTTTGTTTCATTGCCCTCTCCGGCACAACCCAAAACTCCCAGTAAAAGAATGAGGAGTAGAAATTTCTTCATAGAAGCGTTCATCATCAAACCAGAACAAAGCTAAAGAAAGCCCAATACCTCCCTTGTTAACAGCTAGTTAAAAAGTGTGAAGGTTCCTGTGAAATCCTCCTTTTTAACAGGCTTTTTTGATCGCAGGGAGGATTAATTTTACGTACTTTTGCCAAAAATTTAAAAAAATCGCATGCTTTCAGTAAGCAATCTTTCCGTACAGTTTGGAAAACGGGTTTTGTTCGATGAGGTAAATGTCACCTTTACCCCGGGGAATTGTTATGGGGTAATCGGGGCCAACGGGGCGGGAAAGTCAACCTTCCTGAAAATCCTGGCGGGTACAGTGGAACCGACCTCGGGACGGGTTCACCTGGAGCCCGGCAAACGCATGTCTGTCCTTGAACAGGACCACAACGCCTATGATTCCTATCCGGTATTGGAGACTGTCCTCAGGGGTAATAAGCCTCTTTTTGACATCAAAACCGAAATGGATGCACTTTATGCCGACTACGATGACGCGCATGCGGACCGCATCGGGGAACTTCAGGTTGCCTTTGAGGAGATGAACGGTTGGAATGCAGAGAGCGATGCTGCGGCCTTACTGTCGAACCTGGGGATACGGGAGGATGTTCATTACAGCCAGATGTCGGACCTGGACGCCAAGATGAAGGTACGCGTCTTACTGGCCCAGGCCCTTTTCGGGAATCCGGATGTGCTGGTCATGGACGAGCCGACCAACGACCTGGACTACGAGACGATCGAGTGGCTAGAGAATTTCCTGGCCGAATATGAAAACCTGGTTATTGTGGTTTCACACGACAGGCATTTTCTCGATGCGGTCTGTACGAATGTAGCCGATATTGATTTCGGGAAGATCAACCTGTACAGCGGGAACTATACGTTCTGGTACGAAAGTAGCCAACTGGCAGCCCGGCAGCGGGCACAGCAAAACCGCAAGGCAGAGGAGAAGGCCAAAGAACTCCAGGAATTTATTCAGCGGTTCAGTGCGAACGTAGCCAAGAGCAAACAGGCCACTTCCCGTAAGAAAATGCTGGAGAAGCTTCGTGTAGAGGACATCAGGCCCTCCAGCAGAAGGTACCCGGCCATTATTTTTGACAGGGAGCGGGAGGCCGGTGATCAGATACTGCACGTGGAAGGCCTTTCGGCCCGGAGCGAAGAAGGCGAATGGCTTTTCAGAAAAGGGGAGCTGAACCTCGCCAAAGGAGATAAGGTTGCCCTTATATCCCGGGATTCTCGGGCTACCACGGCTTTCTATGAAATCATAGCCGGCAATCGCCAGCCGGACGAAGGGACTTTTTCCTGGGGGGTCACTACTTCGGTTTCCTACCTGCCCGCTGACAACAGCGCTTTCTTTAAGGAAGACATCAACCTGGTAGACTGGCTCAGGCAATGGGCCAAGACCCAGGAGGAGAAAGAGGAGGTATATCTCAGGGGGTTCCTGGGTAAAATGCTCTTTAGCGGCGAAGAAGCCCTTAAAAAGTGTACCGTGTTATCCGGTGGAGAAAAGGTGCGTTGCATGTTGAGCCGCATGATGCTGCTACGAGCGAACGTCCTGTTGCTGGACGAGCCGACCAACCACCTCGATCTGGAGAGCATCACGGCCTTCAACAATTCCCTGAAGCAATTCAAAGGCACGGTCATATTTACCACCCACGACCATCAGTTTGCCCAGACCGTGGCCAATCGGATTGTGGAGCTTACCCCGGCCCATACGGTTGACAGGTATCTATCCTTTGATGAATACATGTCTGACCCTTCCTTGAAGGAACAGCGTCAAAAGCTGTATCAGGTCCCTGTTTGAGACAAAGTTTAAGGATCAGAAGGGTTGCTGCAAGCGCGGGATCAGGCGTTGAAGTACTTGCTGTTCCAGATGGCCGGGTTAAAATTCTTACCCATGGCAAACCCGTAGTAGATTACGATCGCAGCCACGGACTTGAACATGAAGAAGAAAATGATCCAGAACTCTGCCGCGCTGTTATTTTTTGAGAAGAGACCGTCCGGAACCAGTAAGGTAAGCAGATAGCTGAACAGCAGCACGCAAAGCGTGAGATTGGCTATATTCTTAAAAGGCCATACCAGTAACCTGCGCAGGGGATGTAAGTCATTGCCCCATTTGTGGATCAGGTAGAAATAATTATTCCCCATAGGCACAAACAGCAGCGGATCATCTTTGTCCTCCAGTTTGAAAAGCCTGGAGGGGGCGAGAATCTTCATCCCTTCCAAACGGGTGTCGTGTGCCCCTTCCAGTTCGGCAATGGCATTAGTAGCTTCCTCAGGCAATTTTGGCCGAAAGTAGGAGAGGTCCAGAAAGCGAAGGCGGTAGTCTATGCAAATATTGCGGATTTGATCCAGGTGATAGATACGCGAGGTATCCAGCAGATCAAATTCGAACTGATTCGCAGGGGGCAGGGCCGACTCTTTCTCCTCTGGTTCCCATCCGCCTGCGGGCTGCACCTTTATCGCCCTTAAAAGGTTATCAAGGGCTTCCTGGTTCTGATTTTTTTCCCGGTTCTCCCGGAGTTTCAATTCGATATCGGTCCTTTTCAACATTTTCTTTTTTTAGCAATGATCAAAAATAAAGAATGATCGTTGTCATGTCAACCAACCGATGAGTGTTATAAATGTTAAAATAAAGTTAAAAAAAAGTCCTTCTGTTCCTCTTTCCCCTGAGAAATATCATATATTCCTTACTTTGTCGGCGATAGTGTACCGTTTATCGATACTATCGAAAACACCCTGAACCTTACGCTGTATGCGAGCCCTGACAAAAATCCTGCTAACCGGGACAGCCCTCCTCACCTCTTTTCTGAACGCTCAGTCCTCGTCCAATACGGAACAGGAACCTCTGCGAATATTTAAGGAGGCTATCACCCTTACAGAATTCGGGGATGTTCTTGAAAACAGCGGAACCTTTACCGTCTTTGCCCCCACGGATACGGCATTCAGCAAATTGCCGGTACCGGCAGGGGGAAATCTCCTGGGCGAGGAAAACAGGGAGCAGCTGCGAGCCCTGGTCTCATATCATATTGTCGCTGGAGAACTGACGGCTTCCCGTATCCTGAAAGCCTTGTGCCAGGGGGAAGGAGCGGCAGTTTTTACCACGGTGTTGGGAGAGCCGCTGGTTGCCACCCTGGACGGAACCGATATCGTCCTTACGGATTGCGTCGGGAATCAGGCCAGGATCATCCGTGCCGATACAGGAACAGAGAACCTGGTCTTCCACCAAATAGACACCGTAGTGCTACCGGAAAGGGCCGGCCCCCCTGGGGATTAACGCAGTTCTGCACCCAGTTCCTTTTCAAACCGGGTTTGCAGCCTTTTCATAGCCGCATCAATTTGTTTGTCGGTAAGGGTCTTATCCTCGTTCAGCAGGGTGAAACTCACCGCATAGGATTTCTTTCCGGACGGGAGCTTGTCCCCGGTGTACACATCAAACAGCTGGATATCCCTGAGAAGTTTCTTTTCCGTGTTAAAGGCCAGATCATGGATTTGCCGGTAGCTCACCCCCTGGTCCAGCAAAAGGGCAAAATCCCTTTTGACCTCGGGGAATTTCGGGATTTCCCGGTAGGTAAATCTCCGCTCGCCAGCTCTCTTTAAGAGTTCTGTCCAAATCAGGTCCGCATAAAGTACCGGTTGCTTGATGTCAAATGCTTTGAGAATGTCAGGGTGGACCAGGCCAAAAGCGGCGATGGTCTTCCCTCCATAGGTCACCTGCAGTGCCTCTGAAAACCGGGGCTCGCTTAAAGGAGCTTCTTCCCAGGCCTGAAAACCAACTCTTTCCAGAAGCTGGCACACCATACCTTTCAAATAGAAGAACCCGAGGGGCTCAGCCTCCCCGGTCCAGTGATCTCCATGGTTTCGCCCGCTTATTAGCAGGGATAGGCGATCTTCTTCTATATGGGACTTTCCTTTTTTCCGGTAGACCTTGCCGAACTCGTACAATCTCAGGTCTGATTGTCTCCGATTCAGGTTGTGGGCCACGGCTTCCAACCCACCGAAGAGCATGTCCATTCGCATGCCGGATAGCTCACTGCTCAGCGGGTTGAGGAGCGTTACGCCTTCCCTGGCATCCCTTTCAAGATACGTCAGGAACTCCGGGTTGGTCAGGCTATTGGTGAGAATTTCATAAAATCCATTGTGGGATAGCTGCTGGCCGATCGCGTTTTCCAGTACATGGGGCTCCAGGGACGGGGGAGGCACAATGGAGGCGGTGAGTTTCTCCTTGTCGGGGACGTTGTTGTACCCGTAGACCCTGAGGATTTCCTCGATGACGTCGACTTCCCGCTGCACATCTACCCGGTAGAAGGGGATCACAAGGCCGAGTCCGGACTCCGTAACACTTTTCACCTGAATGTCAAGGGAAGCGAGGATGGACTTGATACTGTCCCGGGGGATCTCATGCCCGATCAGACCATTGATTTTTTCAAAGGTCAGAAAGACATTGTGGTTCTCTTTCTTATTCGGATACAGGTCGGTGATATCGGAACTGATATTCCCACCTGCCAGCTCCCGGATCAGGATCGCGGCCCGGACCAGGGCGTATTCCACGTTCTGAATGTCGACACCCCTCTCAAACCGAAATGAGGCATCTGTGCTGAGCCCATGTCTCTTGGCTGTTTTTCGGATGGAGACCGGGTCAAAGTAGGCGCTTTCCAGGAAGATGGATTTCGTGTCTTCTGTGACTCCCGTATTGATCCCTCCGAAGATCCCCGCAATACACATTGGTTTTTCGCCATCGCATATCATCAGGTCCTCCTCGTGAAGGATCCGTTCGTCCCCGTCCAGGGTCATGAACCGGGTGCCTGCCTCCACGGTTTTAACGATTACCTTATTCCCGAAAATGCGGTCCGCATCGAAGGCGTGAAGCGGTTGGCCCAGCTCGTGAAGCACATAGTTAGTGGCATCCACTACATTATTAATGGGGTTCAGGCCAATGGCGCGCAACCGGTTTTTAAGCCAGTCCGGAGACGGCTGTACGATCAGGTTGGTAAGGGTGATCCCGCAATACCTCGGGGCCATCTCATTATTCTCCACGGAGACGTCAATTCGCAGGGAACGGTTGTCGATATTGAATGAACTTACGGAAGGGGTACGGAGTTCCGTATTGATCTTCAACTGTTTCAGTCCTGCCCTGAGATCCCGGGCAACACCGTAATGGCTCATGGCATCCGCCCTGTTCGGGGTAAGCCCAATTTCGAATACTTCGTCTTTTTCGATTTCGAACAACTCGCAGCAGGGGGTTCCGTTGGGAGCTTCGGTCTGGAGGATCATAATCCCATCATGGCTGTCCCCGAGACCAATTTCGTCTTCGGCACAGATCATCCCATGGCTTTCCTCCCCCCGGATCTTACCCTTTTTGATTTTCCATGGAACTCCGTCAGCTCCGTACAGGGTAGTGCCTACGGTGGCAACAGGAACCTTCTGCCCTTTATCCACGTTCGGGGCCCCGCATACGATGGAAACAGGTTTGCCGGTTCCGATATCGACCTTACAGAGTTTAAGCTTGTCTGCGTTCGGATGTTTCTCGCACTTGAGGACTTCGCCCACAACGATCCCCTGAAGTCCTCCGGGAACCGATTCGAATGGGGTGATTCCCTCCACTTCTAACCCCAGATCTGTCAGGAGTTCGGCCGTCTTGGTCGCTTCCCAGTCAAAATCTATGAATTGCTTCAGCCAGTTATAGGAGATATTCATGCCCTGCCCCTTTAAGCGTCCAAATATAAGATAATGTTAAATGAAATCCACAAGGGAGGCTGCTTAACCTGCAGAATTGAAAAACCCCGGCACATCAGCCAGGGTTCTCCTCGGATAATTCAAAATACGGGAATTAAATGATGGTTGATTTTCCCAATCCGATATTTTCACGATTCAGCCCGCGATAGTCGTCCGCATCCGAAATATGGCTTGCGATAAAATGCCCCACATCATCCGTCCCGTAATTGCTTTTCGCCTTCAGGTCCGGCGTGACTACCCCTTTTTTAAGGGACAGGTTGACAGATTTGACCACTGCCTCGGTTTCTTCTTTCAGACCGAAATGGTCCAGGAGCATGGCCGCAGAAAGAATGCTGGCAATGGGGTTGGCAATATTCTTGCCGGCCCCTTGCGGATAGGAGCCATGGATGGGTTCGAACATGGAATATTTCTCACCGACAGAGGCGGAGGGAAGCAGGCCGATAGAGCCCCCGATCACGCTCCCTTCGTCAGAGAGAATATCCCCGAACATATTTTCGGTAAGGATGACATCGAACTGGCTTGGGTTGAGGATCATTTGCATGGCGGCGTTGTCCACGTAGAGGTAATTTAACGCGACCTCTGGATAACTTTCCCCGATTTTGGTGACCACGTGTCTCCAGAGCCTGGAGGATTCCAGAACATTGGCCTTGTCGACCAGGGTGAGTTTTTTACGCCTTTTTTTCGCCGCTTTGAAGGCCAGGTGGGCGATCCTGCTGATTTCCGGTTCTGTATACAGGCAAAGGTCAGAGGCGGTGCTGCCGTCTTCGCTCCTGTATTTTTCCCCAAAATAGATCCCTCCTGTCAGTTCCCTGTAAATGACGAAGTCCGTCCCGCTGATGATCTCTTTTCGCAAAGGAGAATTTGAGATAAGGGTGGGGAAGACTTTTACCGGCCGTATATTACTGAATAGCCCCAGTTCTTTGCGCAGCCTGAGCAATCCCTGTTCCGGCCTGACTTTGGCATTGGGGTCATTGTCGTACTTCGGGTCCCCGATGGCTCCGAAAAGTACGGCATCCGATCGCTTGCAGAGCGCAAGGGTATCCTCCGGTAAGGGATCCCCGGTTTCGTCCATGGCCGTGGCCCCTACAGGGGCTTTGGCGAAAATAAACTGGTGCCCGAAGGTGTCTTCGACCGCCTGCAGGCAGGATACCGCCTGGGCGATGACTTCAGGCCCGATCCCGTCCCCGGGCAATAACGCGATTTTCAATTTCATGAAGCGATGCTTTCGATGTTTACCGGGGCAGCCTCCACGATCTGGTGGATGTCGGCGTCCTCGATTTCTTTTTTCCGGTCTGCGAACTTCAGGAATTCGTCGTAAACGGCATCCAGTTGGACCTTGGTCAGTTCATAGCCGACCTTTTTGGCGCGGTAGGCCAGAGCGGCCCTTCCGCTTCGTGCCGTCAGGACGATGGAGGATTCCGTAACCCCCACCTCCTCGGGGTCGATGATTTCATAGGTCTCCCGGTTCTTGATAACCCCGTCCTGGTGAATGCCAGAACTGTGCGCAAAGGCATTCGAACCGACTATGGCCTTGTTGGGTTGTACCACCATTCCCATTTTCTGGGAGACCATCTGGCTTGTGCTGTAGAGCAATTTGCTGTTGATCCCGGTGTCCAGTTCCAGGTACGGATGCTGTCGAAGAATCATCACCACCTCCTCAAGGGAGGTGTTCCCGGCGCGTTCACCGATCCCGTTGATGGTACATTCGATCTGGCGCGCCCCGTTGATCACCCCGGAAATCGAATTGGCCGTGGCCAGCCCCAGGTCGTTGTGGCAGTGGCAGGAAAGGATGGCTTTCTCGATCCCACGGACATTTTCCTTCAGGTATTTCATCTTGGCTCCGTATTCTTCTGGCAGGCAATACCCGGTAGTGTCCGGGATGTTCAGTACCGTGGCCCCGGCCTTGATCACCGCTTCGCACACCCTGGCCAGGTATTCGTTGTCCGTCCGTCCGGCATCTTCTGCGTAGAACTCGACGTCCTCAACATAGCCCTTGGCGTATTTTACTGCGGCGACCGCCCGTTCCAGTACCTCTTCCTGGGTAGCCTTGAATTTGTATTTAATGTGTGAGTCCGAAGTACCTATCCCCGTGTGTATCCGGGGCCTTCTGGCATTCTTAAGGGCTTCTGCGGCAACATCGATATCCTTTTTGACCGAACGGGTCAGGCCGCAAACGGTGGCATTCCGTACAATTCGCGCGATTTCAGAAACCGATTTAAAATCCCCCGGGCTCGAAATCGGAAATCCTGCCTCAATCACATCAACCCCTAGTTGGTCCAACCGTTCAGCGATGACCAGTTTCTGGGTGGTGTCGAGCTTGCAGCCGGGAACCTGTTCCCCATCTCTCAGTGTGGTGTCAAAAATGTATACCTTCTCCTTACTCATCAGAATTGCGTACTTTTATTCATAGTTACGAAAATAACCGGGTTCTTTAGAACAGAAGGGGAATGACCATTTGGTTTATGATGTTTAGGAGCAATTTGAATATTGTAACACTCACAATTACAGTGAATTAAATTGTTGTTTTTACGATGACAAGTACCCAGAAAGATGCCCTGTTTATTTTGGTGAAATCCCTCTCGAAGTCTGAGAAGCGGCAATTTAAGCTCTATGTGGGCCGCCTGGGCGTGAATGCGGATGCGAAGTTCCTGGCCCTTTTCAACCTGCTGGATAAGATGCGAACCTACCGGGAGGAGTCGATTCTCGAGAGCGGGATTGTAAAAAAATCGCAACTTTCTAACCTCAAGGCCCACCTCTATAAACAAATACTCATCAGCCTGCGCCTGAATCCTGGAAACCAGAATGTGCGCGTGCAGATTCGCGAACAACTGGATTTTGCCACCATCCTATACCAGAAGGGACTTTACAAACAGAGTTTGAAAATCCTGGACAAGGTTAAGGGCATTGCCATCGCCAACGAGGAAAAGAACATTGCCTACGAGATCGTGGAGCTCGAAAAGGTTATCGAGACCCAGTACATCACCCGCAGCCTTCCAGACCGGGCCGGGGAGCTGTCCCGGGAATCCCAGTGGCTTACAGAGTTGAATTCCATTGCGAGCAAGCTGTCAAACCTGTCCCTGGAACTCTATGGCATGATGCTTAAAATGGGCTATGTCCGAAACGATGCCGATTTTAGGCGTGTTACGGACTTCTTCAACAGCAACCTTCCCGACTACCGCCTTGAAAAGATGGGCTTCCGGGAGAAATTATGGCTGTACAAAACCCATCTCTGGTACAGTTTCCTGACCCAGGATTTTCTATCCAGTTACAAATATGCCCGCAAATGGGTAACCCTCTTTTATGAAAACCCGGATATGATTTACCTGAATCCGGTATTCTTTTTAAAGGGGAACAACTACCTGCTTGAATCCCTTTTCTACATCAAATACAGTTCTCAGTTCCGCAGGACCCTTGAAAATCTGGAGGAGGTGATCGGTGAGAAGGAATTCCCGAAAAACGACAACGTGGCCTCCCTTTCCTTCCTGTACATCAGCGCCAATAAGTTAAACCTCCACTTCATGGAGGGTACCTTTGAAAAAGGCCTTTATCTGGTCAGGGTGGTGGAATACGGGATCAACAAACACCGGGCCCGCCTGGATCAGCATCACGTCATGTTGTTCTATTACAAAATCGCCTGTTTGTATTTCGGGATCGGAGACCATAAATCCTGTATCAAATACCTCAATAAGATCATCCGCAACCGGAACCTGAAGGTCCGGGAAGACCTGATGTGTTTTGCCCGGGTGCTCTCCCTGGTTGCCCATTACGAGGCGGGGATGGACTACCATCTCGAAGTTCAGTTGAAAAGCACCTATAAATTCCTGATCAAAATGAATGAGCTTCATGGGGTGCAGCGGGAGATGATCAAATTTCTCAGGAAGATGGGGTCTATCTATCCCCATGACCTTAAGGCTGCCTTCCAGGAATTGTACGAGCGGCTGAAGGCCTATGAGGACCACCCCTACGAAAAACGCGCTTTTCTGTACCTCGATATCCTGAGTTGGCTGGAAAGCCATTTGGAAGGACGCCCGGTGGCAGAGATCATCAGGGAGAAGGCGATGGCGCTGACGCGGTAAAGGGAAGTTTGCAGTTAGCAGTGGCAGTTGGCGGCTATGCTGTGCGTTCAAGGTTTAAAGTTCAAGGTTCAAGGTTTAAGGTTTGAGGTTCAGCGGATGATTACGCTGCTGATTCGAATTCCGAGAAAGCTATTAAGGCTTTCCTGAATGCCTGAAAAACAATATATTGTAAAGGCGTATTACAATTCAAACTCTAAACTCCTTCAAGATGAAGAAACAGCCACACCTCCGATTTTTAATGCTGGCCCTTATCGCCTTCTTCGGTTTAAGCCCCCTCAATGCCCAGATTGGCGAAATGCAATTTCCCGAGGGATCTGTGCAGCATGTCGTTCTGGCCAGCGAGATCCAGTGGCGGAACGAAATCTCGGCAGTCACCACGTTGCGCCAGCTCATTGGGCCATAGGTCACCGTCGTCGTCACGCCATCGGTATAGATGTCTGTGTCTGCGTCCAGGCCGGCGGACTGCGCGCTCCCCACAGACCACAGTGTGTTGGTGAGATCGGTGGTGCTGGTGACGCTCCAGCCCAGCTCGACGCCGAGGTTCTCCC
>CBDUBB010000018.1:0-16393 GCA_965365265.1 uncultured Flavobacteriaceae bacterium | reverse complement strand
CCGCCGCAGGCGGGATGCTCTATCCTCCCGATAACTATCGGGATGAGCTACGCGACCTAGTCTTTGCTGACGAAACCTACTGGCTTCATTTGCCGAAACAAGTCGGACGTGATTCGGCGGGACAAATATACGATTAACCCTAAAATCAGACCTAAAATTCCATGGGTAAACTACCGGGAGTGGTTAATTTTCCACAGGATGATATACCAGGGAATTGGGATCCCCGTTATGAAGACAGGTTAAAATCAACATTTTATGAAGCGAATATTTATAGGTGTCTTCTTACTGGCCTTCGCCATCCCTGCCAGCGGGCAGCAGGCGACTAAAGAGGATGTGAAAGTCAAGATTTTCACCCATGAGGAACGGGACAACCTCCAGCTATGGTTCCATGAACAAGTAAAGCGAATGGGGGTTTCCGAGGAAAAGGAATCCCAGTATAACAGTATTTTGATTTACTATATCGCCAAAATCTCCCGCCTGGACGACAAGGACCAGGACCTCTCCAAAGAGGAGTTCAAGGCCAAACTGAATGAATACCTGGACAAACAGGACAAAGACCTTAGGGAGCTCCTTACCGAAGAACAATTTGCCATCCACAAGGAGATTTACGGGGAGTTCCTGAGGTCGGCCTACAACCGTTGGGGCATAGAAGGCTAAATTCTACTACAGGGCATTGTCCATGATCTCCTGAACGACTTCGGGATTGAGCAGGGTGCTGATGTCCCCCAGGTTGGACGTGTCCTTGCAGGCAATCTTCCGAAGGATGCGCCTCATGATCTTTCCGCTCCGGGTTTTGGGCAGGCCAGGCACAAACTGGATCTTGTCCAGCTTGGCAATGGGCCCTATCTGTTCGGTGATTTGCTGGTTGATCTCCCGCCGGAGGTTATCCCGGTCCCTCCCCTCCCCGGTTTCCTTCAGGATCACAAACCCGTAGAGGGCATTCCCCTTGATGTCGTGCGGGAAGCCGACGATCGCTGATTCAGCCACAGCCGGGTGTTCGTTAATGGAATCTTCGATAGGGGCGGTACCCAGGTTGTGTCCGGAAACGATGATGACATCGTCCACTCTACCCGTAATCCGATAGTAGCCTACGGCGTCCCGCATGGCCCCGTCACCCGTAAAGTATTTGTTTTCAAAGGTCGAGAAGTAGGTGTCCCTGTAACGCTTGTGGTCCCCCCAGATGGTCCTTGCCATGGAAGGCCAGGGGAACTTGATGCAAAGGCGCCCCGAGACCTGGTTGCCACGGAGCTCCTCCCCCTGCTCATCCATCAATGCAGGCTGTACTCCTATAAACGGCAGGGTGGCATAGGTGGGGGTGGTGGGGGTGACAAAAGGGATGGGCGAAATCATGATACCCCCTGTTTCCGTCTGCCACCAGGTATCCACAATGGGGCTCTTCTTCTTCCCCACATTGTTGTTGTACCAGTGCCAGGCTTCCTCGTTGATGGGTTCCCCTACTGACCCCAGTACCTTCAATGAGGACAGGTCGTATTTTTCCAGGTAGTCCAGGTTTTCCTTGGCCAAAGGCCGTATTGCGGTTGGGGCAGTGTAAAACTGATTGACGCGGTGTTTTTCCACCACCTCCCAGAAGCGACCGAAATCCGGATAGGAAGGCACCCCTTCAAACATGAGGGTGGTCGCCCCATTGGCCAGGGGTCCGTAAACAATGTAGGAATGCCCTGTGCTCCAGCCGATATCGGCCGTGCACCAGTAGACATCATCCTCGCGGTACTGAAAAATATTCTTGAACGTATAGGCGGTGTAAACCATATAGCCGCCGCAGGTATGCACCATCCCCTTGGGCTTGCCGGTTGATCCCGAGGTATAGAGGATAAAGAGGGGATCTTCCGCATCCATGATCTCCGCCTCGCAGGTGGCCGGGACATCCTCAAGAAGGGGAGCCAGCCAGAGGTCCCTGCCTTCCTGCATGGTTACGGAACCACCCGTGCGCCTGACCACGAGGACATTTTCCACACCCGGGCATTCCCCCAGGGCGGCATCCACAATTCCTTTCAGGTCAATGGTTTTCGCCCCCCGAAAAGAGCCGTCCGAAGTGATGACCATCCGGCATTCGCAGTCATTGATCCGGGTAGCAAGGGCACTTGAGGAGAATCCCGCAAACACGACGGAGTGAATGGCCCCGATCCGCGCACAAGCCAGGACGGCCACGGCCAGTTCGGGGATCATGGGCAGGTAGATGCAAACCCGATCCCCTTTTCTAATGCCCTGCGCCTTAAGGACATTGGCCATGCGGCAAACCCGTTCATGCAACTGCCTGTAACTTATGTGCACCGCTTCCTCACCGGGGTCGTTGGGTTCAAAAAGCAAGGCTGTCTTCTCAGCCCTGGTGGGCAGGTGCCGGTCGAGGCAGTTTTCCGTGATGTTCAGGCGGGCCCCTTCAAACCAGGCGACTTCGGGTTTTCGGAAGTCCCATCGGAGGACCCGGCTCCACTTCTTTCGCCATATAAAATGCTCTTCCGCAATTTCTTCCCAAAACGATTCGGGGTCGCGTATCGACTTTCGATAAACCTGAAAATACTCTTCGAGATGCTTTATATGGTAATTGCTCATTTTGGATGATCTTTTTTATCCTAAAAGTGCAGGATCATGTACCGACTAAAGGTACTAAAAGTAGTGAAACCGGGCGTGACGGAACAGGGGCTGTTCCGGGATTCAGGCAGAGCTGACGCAGATCAGTGCACGCGCCTGGTTTACCTGGTAAATTTGTAAATACCCAAATTATATCCGTGATGTCAGCCCTGTTAGAACACACCTCAGATGTTGCAATCCTTGCTGAAGGTTACAGCCAGAAAAGCCTTTTTTCCAATGCCTTATGGCAAATGAATACTGTGTTGCTTCCCGGATATTGTGAGGGGCCGCGGCATTACGACTGCAAGATGCGCCTTCGCCTCCACGGAAGTGAGCCCACAGTGCTTCTGGTCGATTTCCTGTCAGAAGCCCTGGCGCTTACCTACATACAAAAGGCCCTTTTTTGTTATGTGTATTTCGACGTATTGAACCGGACACTGCTGGCCGGCCACCTTTTTGGCCGGTGGTATAAAGACCTGGAAAATGAAATAAAAGCAGTGACCTATCACGAGGCCAACGTCAACCGGGATGCCTTTGGAAAATGGACCAGCCCGGTCCTATTCGACCTTTGAATGAAACCCATACGGAAATCCGATATCGTCCGCCTGACTCCTTTTTGCTGGGAGATCCCATCCGATTTCAAACCCGGAATGCGCGTACCTGCCCGTATAATCGCCGGGGAGGCCCTGCTGGATGACATCATGGGAGACCGTTCCCTCCAGCAGCTTGTCAATGTGACCACGCTGCCGGGGATCCTCAAGGCCGCTTATGTAATGCCGGACGTGCACGAGGGCTACGGGTTTCCCATAGGAGGCGTGGCGGCCACGGCATATCCCCATGGGGCGATTTCCCCCGGAGGTATCGGCTACGACATCAATTGTGGGGTTCGGTTACTGAAAACACCCTTGAAGGAAGATGAGATCCGGGCAAAAATACCTCTACTGGTCCGGGAATTGTTCGCGCAAATCCCGTCGGGCATGGGGACCCCGGGACACTTCCAGCTTTCGGACGAAGAAATGGATGGGGTCCTTTTGACGGGTTCCCGCTGGGCCCTGGAACGGGGCTATGCGACGGAAGCCGACCTTGAGCACACCGAAAGCAACGGATGCCTTCCGGGGGCAGATCCTCTGAAGGTGTCCCAGAGGGCACGCCAAAGGGGCAGGGACCAGCTGGGCACCATCGGTTCGGGGAACCATTTTGTAGAAGTAGGGTACGTGGACCGAATCCTGGAACCGGAAGTTGCGAGAGGGTACGGGCTGTTTGAAGGGCAGGTAACCATCCTGATCCATACAGGCTCCCGCGGGCTCGGGCATCAGGTAGCCACGGATTATATACGGGTCATGCTGGAAGCCATGTCCGGCTATGATATTAAACTCCCCGACCGGGAACTGGCTTGTGTCCCCTTCGACTCCAGGGAGGGCCAGGATTATTTTGGAGCCATGTGCGCAGCAGCCAATTTTGCCTGGTGCAACCGGCAAATAGTCTCATGGGAGGTTCTCCAGGCCTGGAAAACCATCTTCGGTCCGGATGCGGTACACCCTGAATTGCTTTACGACGTGGCCCACAACATCGCCAAAGTGGAAACCCATGAAATATCCGGGGAGGTCCGGCAAGTGGTGGTGCACCGAAAAGGGGCCACCCGTGCTTTCGGGCCCTGGCACGAAGAAATACCAACAGCCCACCAGCCTTTCGGCCAACCCGTGCTCATCCCGGGCAGCATGGGCACAAGTTCCTACGTGCTTGCAGGGGCAGCCGGCAGCTCTCAGGTGGCATTCGGGTCCTGCTGCCATGGTGCCGGAAGGCGTCTATCCCGGACGGCGGCCAAGAAGCTGGTGAATGCACCCGTTCTCAAAGAGGAACTCGAAGCGGCCGGGATCTATCTTGAGGCATCCTACCGACGTATTGCGGAAGAAGCCCCCATAGCCTATAAGGATGTGGATGCCGTAGTCCGATCCGTGAGCGCGGCAGGAATTGTCACCCCCGTGGCCCAGCTCAGACCCTTAGCTGCCATCAAGGGCTAGCAGATTCGGGAAATCCTGTGTATTTTCATCCAAAGCTTCTGCCTATGGATGAAAAGGACCCGAAGGATCCTGTAGCCTTTAAACTCGACTACAGCAAAAGCGCCGAAAGACCTTTCCTGGAAGGCCCCAGAAACCGCTTCATGGAATTTTGGTTCGCCCTGAAGGTGGCTTATCAGTTCGTCCGCGGTTTTCGAAAACTGCACTTTGTGGGACCCTGCGTAACGGTATTTGGCTCTGCCCGGTTTGACCCGGAAAGCCCTTATTACAAACAGGCCGAGGAGGTAGGCAGGGTCCTGTCGGAAATGGGGTTTACGGTTATGACCGGGGGAGGTCCGGGCATTATGGAGGCTGCAAACAAGGGGGCCTTTGAGCACGGGGGGTATTCAATTGGCTGTAACATCATCCTGCCAAGGGAACAAAAACCAAACCCGTATCTGCATAAATGGATCGACATCCCCTATTTCTTTGTCCGGAAATTCATGCTGGTTAAATACTCCTATGCCTTTATCGTCCTGCCCGGGGGGGTGGGAACCCTGGATGAACTCTTCGAATCCCTTACCCTTATCCAGACAAAGATGATTGCCGATTTCCCGGTAGTCCTGATCGGAAAGGAGTACCACAAGGAACTTTACGAGCACATACAATTGATGGCCGAAAAAGAGAGTATCAGCATGGACGATATGGACCTTATCTTCATGACCGATTCGGTAGCTGAAATGCGCCAGCACCTTGAAAATTGCGCCGTCAAAAAATTCGGCCTGGTCAAAAAACCGCTCCATTCCCGCTGGTGGCTGGGGGAACGCAACAAAACGCGGCGTCCATCCTGAAAGCCGTGGCGACAGACCTCATTTCCGGGGTAACACAGGTTACAGATTTTCACGGTTTTTACTCGTAAATTTGCACTTCCAATGGATCGGATCAAAAAAATCTTTTCAGGTCGCAGCTTCAGGAACAATGTGCTGTTCCTACTTGTGCTAGGGGTGGTTCTTTATGCCACCGGATACCACGTTCGGATCTATTCAGGCCTTAAAAATACGCTGATCCGCACCGGGATCATTGCCCCGAAATCAGTGGAAGCCATTGATTTTAAACAAATGCAGGTACGTCCGGAATCGCTCGCTGCCCTGGAGCTCATCGATGAGAAAGGGAGGCGCGTTACCCTGGAAAGCTTTGGGGAAGAGGTGCTGCTGATCAATCTCTGGGCAAGCTGGTGCCCGCCCTGTGTTGTAGAAATGCCTGGTCTCAATGCCCTCTATGAGACAGAAAAACAAGAGGTGGGCTTTGTCATGATCACCTGGGACAAAACCATGGAAGCAGCCCAAAACTATCGTGACCGCAATGGGTATTCCTTTCCCATTTACAAAACCACGGGGCAGGTCCCTGAATCCTTAAGGGCCGGGTCCATCCCCACGACTTTTATCCTGGATAAAAAGGAAAAGACCCTCTACCGGCATGCCGGAATGATCGCTTTTGACGATCCCCAAATGCGGGGTTTCCTTAAGGCGCTCAGGGAGTAATCGAAAGCACTTTTCCGCCTTGCTAATCTAACTGGAAGCGGTTTCTTTTTCCTGTAGTGCCAAATCAGATACCGCTGTACGTAGAGCTACCCTGTATACTGCGAGGTTCCTCATGGAAGGGGATCCAATGGGTGTGTCCCTGCGAAATGCGGATCTGGAATGAGACCCTGGAGAAGATCGGATTTCAGTTACGGGCCTCAATTTATGTCCTGGGGTTTCCCAGGCTGAAAATCTTTAGGTGAGGGTAAGGCCAACCGGGCAGTGGTCGGAGCCCAGAACCTCTGAATAAATTTCAGCAGAAGCGACTTGTTTCCTGAGTTCAGAAGTCAGCAGAAAATAGTCGATCCGCCAGCCGATGTTGCGTTCGCGGGCCTTAAACCGGTAGCTCCAGTAGGTATACGCTTCCCTGTCCGGGTTCTTTTCCCGGTAGACGTCGATAAAGCCAGCCTCCAGGAGCCGGTCCATCCCGTCGATCTCGGTTTGGGTATACCCGGCCGTTTTATTGTAGTTGGATTTGTCGTTCTTCAGGTCGATGGCCCGGTGGGCCACATTCATGTCCCCACAGACTATCACAGGTTTTTCTCGCTGCAGCCCTTTAAGGTATTCGAGAAAGGCTGCATCCCAGGACTTGCGATAGTCCAGTCGCTTCAGGCCCTGCCCGGAGTTGGGCACGTAGACATTGACAAGATAATATGCTTTGAAATCCGCACACTGAATGCGTCCTTCCGGCAGAAACGGCGCCTCGTTAGGTCCTGTATCGACTGAAGCCGGAGACTTCCTGCTCAGAATTGCCGTTCCGGAATAACCTTTCTTCTCTGCCGGATTCACGTAGAGGGGATACCCCTCCAGAGGCTCCGTAATATCGGCGACGACCTTCGAATCCGCCTTGATTTCCTGTAGGCACAGGATGTCCGGATCCAGTTCCCGGATGCTTTCTATAAAGTTTTTATTCGCAATGGCACGGATTCCGTTGACATTCCAGGAAAGCAATTTCATGAGTTCAAGACTTTGGGGTAAAAATACAATCCAAAAACAACATCATAAGATGGGGCTGCAGCAGATGAAACAACCAGGCCCCACCCTGTCTTCCGGTTGGCAAAATATGACGGTCACAGGGTGCTGAAGCTACTCTTTCCGGAATTTACCCGTCCAGTTCACGATACGGATTCGATAAACTATAGGGATTCCCTCAATCTCTGATTTGCTGGAAAAATCCTCTATAAAACGATCCTCCTGTTTGCCTTTTGCTTTCAGGAGTTTTTGGATACCCTGGGAGAATTCCTTCAGATAATACTTGGCATCGATCTGGTGCAACTCCTCGTAGACCCCGTGGATCAGTACCGAGCGCCAATTCGTAATGGAATCCTGTTCATACACCATCAGGGATACCTGAGGGTACTCACGCATGGCTTCGATTTTATACCCTTCCATGGAATAACTTATAATTTGGTTGTGCTCCGGATCAAAGTAGTAGGTCACCGGGAGCACATAAGGACTTTTTTGGGCGATAAAGCCCAGACTGCCCACATAATTGGATTTAAGGAGTTTTTTTATCCGCTGTTCACTGAGGTCTTTGATCATTTCAGTTGCCTTAAATGGTTAGAAAAGATAAGATTATCCCCTCAAAGGGGTTCGTTTTTTCTATTTCCATAAAGATACATAACTTGCTTACCAGCGTAAATGATTCGGATCATTGATTTGTACCCTTCCGGGGTGTAATTTGAAACTAAAAAATGAAAGGTTCCCTCGTACTGGGCAGGCTGGGTGGTATTGAGATACAGGTACACTGGACCTTTAGTCTGCTGCTGATCTGGGTGTTGTTCTCGACCTACAAACAGGGCGGGGACGCAGCTATGGCCCTATTCAACACGGTACTGGTACTGGTGCTTTTCCTGTGTGTCGTGTTGCATGAGCTCGGGCATTCCCGAATGGCCATGCGCTTTGGGATACAGACCCGCTCCATTACCCTGCTGCCCATTGGCGGGGTGGCCTCTTTGGAACGGATGCCCGAAAAGCCCAAAGAGGAACTGGCAGTGGCCCTGGCAGGCCCTGCCGTCAATGTAGTTATCGCGCTTCTCCTGTTCCTGCTGGTCCCTTTGAAAACCTACAGGGCCTTCACCCCGGAACAATGGGAGCAGTTCTTTGCATCCCCGTCCCTGGACACTTTTTTGCTTTACCTGCTGATGGCAAATATCCTGCTGGTGCTTTTTAACCTGATCCCGGCCTTCCCGATGGACGGAGGGAGGGTCCTGCGAGCCCTGCTGGGATTTTCCTTCAACCGGGCCAGGGCCACCGATATTGCGGCCCGCCTCGGACAGGCGGTTTCCTTTATTTTCCTGATCCTCGGCCTGTTTTTCAACCCCTTTCTGGTCATCATTGCCATTTTTGTTTTTTTCGGGGCCTATACCGAAAACAAGATGGTACAGCAGGATTACCAGCTACGTGGTCACCTGATCCGGGAAGCGCTGCTCACAGACATTACGGTATTGCATCCCGGGGACCCTCTCCAAAAAGCCATTGAAACGATCTTAAAAGGGACTGAGAAGGACTTTATCGTCTCCCTTGACGGAAAGGTCGTCGGGCTCCTTCCCAACAAGGTAATCCTGGAAAACGCCAGGCAGCCCGAACAACCCATAGAAGAACTAATGGTTCGGGAATTTCCCTTGCTCAGACCAGACTCCGGCCTTAAAGAAGCCATTCAGCTCATGGCCAGCCACCAACATAAAATCCTCCCTGTGCTGCAGGATGATGTCCTGGTCGGAGCCATCAGCAGTGAAAACATCAGCGAGTTCATCTTGTTGAAAGCAGGCCTTCAGCCAGTTGCCTCCGATTAGCCTGATGAAAATCCGTACAACCCGGATTGATGCAGGTCATTTCACAGCTGTGTAATCCCCCCTTCCTTTGTAAGAGAGTTGCCCCGCCCTGGGACGAGGCAGTGCAAACCTAAATAGATACATCATGATACTTCCCCGCACTTTAAATCCAGAGATCGATATCCCCGTTGGAGGCATATCCCTGAAAGGACGTTTTACATTACCCGAGCTGGCTACAGGCATCGTCCTGTTTTCCCACGGAAGTGGCAGCAGTCGTAAAAGCCCCAGGAACAACTACGTGGCAGAGATACTGCAGGAGTTCAACCTGGGAACCCTGCTGTTCGACCTGCTCACGGAAGAAGAAGACCGCATTTATGAAAACCGCTTTAATATTGGACTGCTGACCCGCAGACTTATTGCCGTAACCGACTGGGTACTGGTGTACACCCATGGTCGCCAGTTGCCTATCGGGTATTTCGGGGCCAGCACGGGGGCAGCATCTGCCCTGAGGGCTGCCGCCCATTTCAAGGAAAAGATAAGTGCAGTGGTTTCCAGAGGAGGGCGCCCGGACCTCGCCATGAAGGACCTTCCAAAGGTTGTGGCACCAACCCTCCTGCTGGTAGGGGGCCTGGATACCCAGGTGATCCAGTTGAACCGAATGGCCCAACGCCAGTTAGAGGCACGGACCAAACTGCAAATTATCCCAGGGGCCTCTCATTTGTTTGAAGAACCGGGAAAACTGCGGGAGGTTGCAGAAATAACTGCCGGATGGTTCTCCAAACACTTTCAAAATGTCTATCCCCATGTTTCGTAACCGTACCGAAGCTGGCTATCTGCTGGCCGGCGAATTGCTCAAATACAAAGGAAATCCCGTGGTTGTCATGGCCATACCCCGGGGAGGACTCCCCCTGGGGGCCATTGTGGCCGATGCGTTGCAGGCGCCGCTTGAGGTAGCGCTTACCAAAAAAATTGGACATCCTTTCAACCGGGAATACGCCATTGGAGCCGTAAGCAGAAACCAGGTTGTGCTGAGCAAACCCGAGGGGATCTCGCAAAGCTATATCGATTCTGAAACCATCAGGCTGCGGAAGAAACTGGAGGAACGGCACCGGTTGTTCCATCGGAAAAAACGTCCGGTTCCGTTAAAGGGAAAACAGGTCATCATCATCGATGACGGCATTGCCACCGGCAATACCCTTAGGGTTACCATTGCCCTGATCTCGGCCGAGGCACCTGACAAAATCATTGTAGCCATCCCTGTAGCACCTCCCGAAGCCGTAGAGCGGTTAAGTGACCTACCCGAAGTAGACGAGGTCATCTGCCTGGAAAGACCCCGGAATTTCCGGGCGGTGGGACAGTTTTACGAGGACTTCGCCGCCGTTTCGGACGAGGAAGCCCTCGCGATATTCGAAAGGGCAGCCTTTCAGGAGGACCTGTGAAAGAGGATCATTTTTTTTCTCCGCTTACCACCACAAACGATCCCTCTCCGTACCCCGGACGGGGCTGTTGAGGCTCGGTAATGGTTTCCATCTCCCCGAAAAGCACCTGGTTGAATTCCAGGGACCGGAAGCCGGATTCGGTAAGTAATTTCGCAATTTCCTCCGGGCTGTAAAAGACAGCCTCCTTATAGAAGGTGCTGAAGCGACGTCGCTCCTGGTATCCATGGGCCACAGGTCCGTCTTTTGGCAGAAAGCCGACGATCAGGAGTCCTTTGGGCTTCAAAACGCGGTGTGCTTCCCGGAAGGCGTACTTCAGGCTCTGCAGGTGGCAAATTGTTACAAAAAGAACAAAGTCAAACTGCATATCGCCGTAGGGCAGTTGCTCTGCCCGCGCATCCACGACCTCAATTCCTCGTTCAATGGCCCTGGCGGCCATGGGAGCAGACGGTTCTACACCTTCCTGGATTCCAAGAGGCACTGAAAAACGGCCCGTTCCCAGCCCGACTTCAATTCCCCGTATGTTCTCAGGCAGCCGTTCAAAATGGGCGCGAATTGCATTTAGCTCGGAAGCATAAGCCTCCGGATGCGCCTCGTACCAGGCTTCATAATCCGACACATGTTTGTCAAATGCATCGGTGGCATAATATGTTTTCATAGCATAGAAGACTTGTGGACCTCACATAAAATGAGGCCCTGGTTATATGAAATAAGCAGGCAGCAAACCAGGATGTGGCCCGGCGCTGCCATTTTTGTAAGGTTAGTGAACCCCAAAGGTCACCTTCGCATTCACACGGTACTGAGCAATTTTATTGTCCTTTACTGTGGCTTGCATATCATTGATATACACAGACTTAATGTCCTTTACCGATTTGGCAGCTTCATCTATGATGTTTTGGACAGCGTCCTCAAAACTAACACTGGAATTACCCAGGATTTCGATTACTTTTAATACAGACATGGTTAAAGATTTTTGTTAGACTTCATTGGTGACAGGCCTCCCGGAAAAGCGCTTTACCATAAAGGTCCAAATACGCGCGCGCAGGAAACTTTTATAAAATTAGACCTCGCATTGCAGGACCGCAATGACCTGGGTCAGACGGCCGCCTTCACAGCTGAAACCCGGATCCTTTAAGGATCTTTTTGAACTTTTTGGAAAAAAGTTATCAAAACTGATTTTCGTCAGTTCATACAGGAGTTGTTGCTTGTATATTTATGGGGCATCTTTGGAAGAAGTGGTTCTTCTGAAGTTTGGGTCCGGAATCCGGAAATGGATCCCGTCCCGGGGAAGGTGATGGAAAAGTGCCTTATACCTTTTGAATTTTTATGGTCCCCCGAAATGGAGGAAGATAGAGATCAGTGTAAGCGGTCAGGGTGACAATTCCACTCGTTCCTGGAGAGACCAGAATGCTTTTGTGTTCTGGTCTCTTTTTTTCCGGCCAGCCAGGACTTAACGTGGTAATTCCCACAGTTCCTATGTAGCCTGTTCCTTCAGAAAATAATCCAGCGCAAACTTCAGCAATTGTACCAACACCAAGGATCCAAGGGAAAACAGCAGGGCAATCCACAAATGGTTGGCGTGGATCTGTTCCAGATTAAGCACTGCGGCTACCGGAGGGATCCAATAGGCGGCAGCTGTGATTCCCAGGGAAATGACAATCGCCCCCCAAACATAGGGATTGTATGTAATTTCATTTCTGAAAAAGGAGGAGCGCCTGTCTGTAAGGTTAAATACATGGAAAAGCTGAGCCCCCACCAGGGTATAAAAGGCCAGATTATTGATTCGGCCCGGCGTCAGTTCCAGGCCGTATTTACCGTACAGGACTACCCCCAGGACGGAAGCGCTTATGGCAAGGCCGTACAGGAGGATACGGATCCAGTCTGCCCTGTTCAGAATGGGATCTTTCGGGTTTTCCGGCAGGCGGTCCATGATATCAGCGGGGCCCTTTCCCAACCCAAGGGCCAGGGCAGGAAACACGTCGGTGACCAGGTTGAGAAAAAGTATTTGCAGGGGCAGCAACGGAGCTGGCAGGTTACCCAGTGCAGCCACAGCCACGGCCAGGATCTCGGCCAGATTACAGGACAGCAGGTATAATACAAATTGCCTGATATTGCGGAAAACCACGCGACCCTGGCGAATAGCGAGCTCTATGGCTCCAAAGGAATCATCCTTCAGAATAACATCCGAAGCTTCCCTGGCAGCTTCTGTCCCCCGGACGCCCATGGCGATCCCGATATCTGCCTTTTTAAGGGCCGGCACATCATTGATCCCGTCACCGATCATCCCCACAATATGTCCTTCCTCCTGAAAACGGGCCACCAGATCCAACTTATCCTCCGGCAGCACCCGGGCAAAAACACGTGCCCGGTCAAGGGGACTCACCTTAACGGAACCACCTCCTTCAACTACCGTGGATTCCCCGTTGGCCGGATCAACCAGCCCCACCTCCTGAGCAATCCTCAGGGCCGTTTTGGGGTGGTCCCCCGTTACCATGACCACGCGGATGCCAGCCTTGCGGTACACCTCAAAGACCGGCCTGATGTCCTTCCGGGCAGGATCCATAAAACCAATTACCCCCAGGAAAACGAGCTCCCTGAGGATATCATCTTCACCGGGTTGTTCTCCACACCTTTTGAAGGCAAAGCCAAGGGTTCGCAACCCCATGGCAGCCAGTCTGGATACTTCTTCCCTCCAGGCTTCCTTTTCTTCGAAAGGGACTTTGCCGTCAGGCCCCAGGATGTGGGTGCAGACCCCTGCCAGCACTTCAAAAGCCCCCTTGACGTGGACCACAAACCCGTCCCGGTCCGTATGTATCGTGGCCATAAGCTTCCGCTGGGCGTCGAACGGGAGTTCCCAAATTTCGGGATAACGGAGCCTCAGCTCCCCAGCATCAAAGCCTGAATCCCCTGCCAGATCAAGGAGGGCAACCTCCAGGGAATCTCCCCTGTGGCCTCCCTGACCTTCCTTGACGTTATTGCAGAGCACAGAAGTACGCATCAACAGGTCGAAGACCTGGTCCCTGCCGGGGTCCGGAAGGGATTCCATTGTTGTGTTGGATGGTCTGGTGAGTGTCTTCATGCCCTGTCCGTACCGAATACTTCGCGCATGTAGGGCGTCCTCGGTAAGGGTCCCTGTTTTATCTGTCAGGATGATGTCCGTTGCTCCCAGTGTCTGAATCGCCTGCAGGTTCTTAACCACCACCTGCTTTCGCGAGAGCCGGAACATCCCCCGGGCAAGGGCAATGGTGGCCACAATGGGGAGTCCCTCCGGAATGGCGGCTACGGCCAGGGCCAGGGAAGTCTCGAGCATCTGTTGCCAGCCTGCGCCCCTGAGCAATCCTGAGATCATGATCAGCCCTGTCAGGGCTGCCGTTAGCCAGATTAAATGCAATGTCAGGGATTTCAGCTTCTTTTCAAGGGGGGTATGAGGTGCCCTGGATGCAAGGCCCAGTTGCTGGATTTTACCCAGTTCCGTTCGAAGACCGGTCCCTGTAACCACGGCCCTGCCACTACCCGTCATGACGGTGGTCCCCTTATACAGCATATTGGTGCGCTGCACCAGGGGGGTTTCTGCCGGGAGAGTCCCTTCCCGTTTCCATATGGGAAGACTCTCTCCCGTAAGGGCAGATTCTTTTATGCTGAGCTGTTCGGCCTCGATCAGTCGAAGGTCTGCAGGGACGACGTCCCCGGTGGTAAGCAGTACAAGATCCCCCGGAACCAGGTCTGCTATACGCACCGACCTCGGTTTTCCGGAGCGAATCAGTAGGGTACGTGACTGACCGAGTTTGCGAAGCGCCTCAAGGGTCCTGTAGGCCCTGAATTCCATAAAAAACCCTATAGCCACGGATATTACGATAACAACGAGGATGGCGGTCCCCTGCCAGGAATCTTCGAAAAAGTAGGCCAGGCAGGCGGCGCCCAGAAGAATAAGGATCACAGGATCCACGATTTGATTCAGCAGGATCCTAAAAGGCCCTGGCGGCTTTTCCCCCGGGATTTCATTCGGTCCGATATCCCTGATCCGCGAAGCAGCCTGCCCTTCAGTCAACCCATTGGTAAAATCCGTTTCCAGATAGGCAGCAAGTTGCTTAGGAGCATGGCTATGGGGTTGGGTATCGGGAGGGCCGGTTAGGGGAGTCATCGGGTAAGGGATTTGATCCTGCCAAAAGAACAGACCCCGCTCAGGGAGCGGGATCTTGCGTGCTAATCCTGGTCATTTCGTTCAGTACCTGTAAAGCGCAGCCACGGGCAAATCCGTTCCTGGCATGTCTGAAGGATCCCTTTCATACACCTCACCTCCGTGCTTCAGGGTTAACCGAACAGCTCGGTTTACGAGGGATTCAGCGGCAGAGGAGGGTCTGTCGACGGTATGCACCTCCAGGTTTTGATCATCGAAGGTTCCCCAGAGTTCGGCCCCACGGGCCAAAAATAACGTATCGATGCGGCCGGCCAGACCAGCACTGAGAATCGCATCCAATTGGGCAGTAGCCCTGCCAGTTCCGTGGAGCTGAGAAAAATCGGCCCATTTCTCTTTCAGGCCGGCTTCCAGAAGCGGTTTTAGGATTTCCATAGCGTCCTCATGCAATTCGGCAAGGGAGGCCTCTGAGAGGTTGGTGACAAGTATTTCCTCCCGAATGTTTGCAAAGGAACTCACCTCTCTGAACATTGCAGCGAGATACTCCTGTGAAGCTATGATCAGTGGCAGTTTGGTATCCATCAAAGGTACCAGACCCTTGTCAATACTCCGCAAATAACGGAGGATCTCATCCTTCCGGTCCCAATCGGACTCTGCATGCCCGTGGTATCCCGATTTGCCACTGCCGGGAGACTGACTCCTGGCCTGTAGGCCTTTTTGCTCGAAGTCATAGCCTACGCGGTCTTCGAGTCGTTCCGGGATATGGCCTTCGAGCGGAATTTCATCCAGGCCGAAGCGTGAACCGCGGAACAGGCGTATGTTCTCCAGTTCCAGTGAAAGGAGGTAGAATGGGTTGGAACCGTTGAGTTCCCGCACCAGCGGAACCAGATAAAAACCGGAACCGATATAATGGATCGGAGCAAACGAAATAGGAAGTCGAAAGGTTTTAAACCAGTCTCCGGAGGCGAAAATAGCCAGTCCGTCCGACTGTTTTCGCCAAAATGCCCCGTCCTTAACTAATTCGGCAATGGGACGCAGGCGGTCATCGATTGCCGCCGGGTCCAGGGAAAGGGACTCCAGTTCCTTTCGGATTTTGCGCAATTCGGAGTCCAGGAATTTGGCATCCTGTTTTTGCAGTACCTCCTCTCCGTGGACATGGGTGGGCATAAAAATGGACAGGCTATAGGGATCAGCGGAATCCAGGAGCTTTTTGCGGTCCTCTTCCTGAATGAGATCCCGGGTGGATAATTGTTCGGGTGAAATAATCATGATCCAATTCTTTTAAGGTTCATATTTATTGATGTGATTACGTAAAGTAACCCGCAGGACCGACATTTGAAATGATCTGAATCAGGATGCTTGCTTTCAGGGATGATTTCTTTACCTCAACCTGAGAAAAAGCCCATTTTAAGAATGGTCAGCGAGTTCAGCATCAATCCTCAGGATGACCTTCCTGGCCAAATCGCGCGCATGGGAAGCCCAGATACAATGGTAATTGACCTCCAGGGCCAGATACCTTAGTTGGTGCTCCACATCTTTTTGGCCGCGGATGCGTGAGATTGGATCCTCCAGGCCGGATACATCCAGGGTAAAAATCCCGTACTGGTCCCGCAGGAAACGGGTGACCTCATTGGCCCACTCCTCGTGTTCCTCAATAGCGTAGCCTTCCATCCGCTGGCTGAGATACCTGTAGTACGCTCCGATATCCTTCTTGAGTTCCTGGTCCCGGATATCTGAAAAAGAGCCTGTGGCGTAAAGCTCATTAATGACGGATTTATTTAAGGCCGCACCTCCGAAACCGCGACCCAGCATCGAAAATGCCAGGATGGTAAAATCCTGGTTGAGCGTATCGGGGATCTCCCCGGACCACAAATTCCTGCCA
>CBDUBB010000017.1:0-16617 GCA_965365265.1 uncultured Flavobacteriaceae bacterium | reverse complement strand
GCAGGAGATCTGCCTACGGCAGCGGATGGTACTCCTGTCACGGAATGGGGTGTCCCCAGATATGGTGCCTGGGGCTCACACCGCGCGCATCCGCTCGCCTCTGTTGGTAGCATCCGCCAGATTGACCAGTTCAATTTCCGGCAGCAGTACCCCCCCATAGCGGTGCTGCATGCCTACAAACCCGTATTTACCCTTTTGTGCGTTGAAATACGTTTCAATACTTGGGGTGGCGGAGCCAAGCAGGACATTAGCCCCGGACAGGGCCCCAAGCATGATGGCCGCATCCCTTCCGTGATAACGGGGCGCCGGATCGAATTGCTTGTAGGAGTTTTCGTGCTCCTCATCCACGATGATCAGCCCTAAGTCCTTGAAGGGTAGGAAAAGGGAGGATCGGGCTCCCAGGATTACAGAAGCCTGGACATAATACCATATCTCCCCACGTTCATGTTGGTTCTGGCGGGAGTGGAAAGCCGCCACCCGGGCTCCGAACAGGGACTGCAGGCGGTGGATGAGCTGGGCGGTGAGCGCAATTTCGGGAACCAGGTATAGAACCTGTTTTCCATTGCGGGTGCATTCCTGTATGAGATGGCTGTAAACCTCTGTTTTACCGGATGCGGTAACCCCGTGCAAGCGGACCGTCTTTCCAGATCCAAAAAATGTCCGGATGCCCTCCAGCGCCTCATGTTGTTCCGGATTCAGGCTGGCGAGTGCCTGTTTTTCCCTATCTCCTTCATATACAATTCGATCCTGCCTGAGGTCGTATTCCTGAAGTATTTCCTTGTCCAGAAGGGCCCGGATCACAGAGCGGGAAGTGCCCGCACGCTGCTCGAGTTCAGTGCCCCTGACCGGCTTCTGCCGTCCTTGCTGCAACTGGAACAAATGCAGGAGCACCTGGGTCTGTTTGGGAGCCCGTGAGAGGTCTTCCAGCAATTCCTCAAGGGCCTTTTCATCCTGATACTGTGGATGGATCCTGAGGAATCGGGCCATTTTTGGACGGTAGTCTTCCTCAAGGGTTTCCCGAAGACGGATTGCCTTCTTTTGAAGCATTCGCGTGAGGATTGGAAGCACGCCTTTTCGGTCAATCAATTCCCCGATCTGTCCGACCTTGAGCTCAGGCTGGTTATGCAGTGCCTCCAAGATGATGGATTCCACTTCGGTCAGGTCGGCGGCTGCCTCATCGAAATCCGGCTCCCGCAGCACGCGGGTTTCACTCTCCAACAGAAAGACACCCGGCACGGCAGTCCGGAATACCTCCCCCAGGGTACACATATAATAGGACGCCATCCATTTCCAGTGTTTCACCTGCAAATCCGTGACCAGAGGAGTCTCATCCAGGATCTGAAACACCTCCTTGGCATCATAGGCCACAGGGGGATCATTGTGGTGGGATAGCACGAGACCGGTATAGAGCTTGGACTTGCCAAAAGGCACTGCCACCCGCATCCCTGGCGACAGGGATGCAGCCTGCTGCGGAGTCACCGCATAGGTGAAGTTCCGTTCCAGGGGTATGGGCAATAACACTTCTACAAAATGGCTCATCCGATACTACTTTTCCTCAGGGGAATCCGTTCTTCAGAAATCCTCCCCCTTCTCCAGGTTTTTGTGCAGGTAATTCAGGGTCGCATTCAGCTCAAAACCCAGCAGGAGGAGGTTAGAATTCAGCCAGATATAAACCATCAGGATCAGAAGCCCGCCCAGGGCCCCGTAAAACTCATTGTACCTGGCAAAACTTTCAATATAGATACCAAAAAGATAGGAGGTCAGCAAAATAAGCAGGGTGGTCATCAGGGCACCGTAAGAAAAAAATCTGGCTTTTTTACCTTCCATAGTCCCGAAATAGTAGAGAACAGAAGTGGTTAGGTACGTCAGTATTACAAAAACAAGGACCTGTCCTATTCTGATCCAGGTAAGATCTCCTGGTTTGAAATCGGTCAGCACGGTTCCCGTGGTTATCCCCTGTAGGTATGCCAGCACGTAGAACTCAAAATACATGTAAACCACGGCTCCAAGAATAAGGAGCACGGACAGGATGAGGCCAACCATAAGTGCATAGGCGTACTGCCTGAAAAAATTTCGGGTCAGCTCGATGTGGTAGCTCGTTTCGAATCCCTCAAATATGGCATTCACCCCGTTGGCCAAGAGGACTATGGAGATCAGGAAAGAGGAGGACAGCCAGCCGCCGCGTCGCTGGTTCTTGAGTTCCTGGTAAGTATCCAGAATATAGTCTTTGGAAGCGTCCGGCAGGAGGGTTTCCAAAAAATGCAGGAATTGCGTTTCGAAGTTCCCGTCCCCTATCTGAACGTAGGGGATCAGGTAAGGGATAAGGGTGATGATAAAGATAAGCAGGGGAAACAAGGCCATAAACAGGCTAAAGGAAATGGCACTGGCCCGTGTAGACAGGGCCCCCCTGATTATCCCGCGCACGTACAGGACGACCAGGTCGAAAAGGGACATCCCCTCAAAAGCCCTAAGTCGTATTCGTTTCAAAAGGATGACCAGCCACTTTACAATGGGGATTTCCTCCAGTTTTTGTGACAGGGGTTTGCCCATTTATAGCGCCTTTAAGCTTAAATCCAGGTTGGAGACCGAATGGGTGAGGGCCCCGGAAGAAATATAAGTGACCCCGCATTCCGCATAACTCCTCAGGTTTTTTTCGGTAATCCCCCCGGAGGATTCTGTCTGGCATCGGGTTCCGATCATCCGAACGGCTTCCCGGGTCTGCTCCAGGTTGAAGTTATCCAGGAGGATGCGGTGGATTCCGTTGGACTGGAGGATTTCGGATACTTCCGAAAGGTTTCTTGCCTCGACGATGATCTTGAGGTCTTTATGGTGCTCATTCAGGTAGGCCTTTGTTTTTTCAATGGCCCGGGTAATCCCTCCTGCAAAATCGATATGATTGTCCTTGAGCATGATCATATCGTATAGGGCAAACCGGTGGTTTACCCCCCCTCCTATTCGGACAGCCCATTTCTCAAGGGCACGGATACCCGGGGTGGTTTTGCGGGTATCGAGGATCTTGGTCCCGGTGCCCTCCAACAGGTTTACATAGTGTCGCGTTTTGGTGGCGATGGCACTCATGCGCTGCATCCCATTGAGCACAAGTCGCTCTGCCTGCAGAATGCTCCGGGAAGAACCGCTGACATAGAAAGCGGTATCTCCGGGCCTCACAAGCGCCCCGTCCGGAATTTCCACTCTCAGCTCCAGTTCTGCATCCACGGCCTGGAATACCTGTCTGGCAAAGGCAATACCGGCCAGTACACCGTTATCCTTGACCAGCAATTTGGCTTTTCCCTCTGCATCTGAGGGGATACAGGCCAGGGAACTGTGGTCCCCATCCCCAATATCTTCCCTGAGGGCATCGGTGATTATCCGGTCGATTTCTTCCTGAAATTTCTCCGCTGAAATCATCTTAATGGTTTGATCCACTAAAGTAGTAAATTGTTTGGGTAACCACCGTCCGCTGCAGGGGTTTCCCCAAATGGATTTCAAGGTGTATTTTTAACAAATGAAATTGGTATTGCTTACGGTTGGCAAAACGGATTCAGGGCCCCTGAAGAAACTCATTGAAGATTTCTCCTCCCGCCTGAACAGGTACCTCCCTTTTGAGATGGAAGCCATCCCGGACATCCGGGGGGGAGGGAAACTCAGCCCGGAAATCCTCAGGGAACGGGAGGCTGCCCAGGTTTTGAAAGGCCTGCAGCCCACGGACAGGGTCTGGCTCTTGGATGAGAACGGGAAAGAATTTAGCTCCAGGGGGTTTGCCGCCCACCTCCAGAAGTGCATGAATACGGGACCAAAACGCCTGGTGCTGGTCATAGGAGGTGCCCATGGACACGGAAAATCCCTGAATGAGCGCGCGGAAGATCGTATCAGCCTTTCCAGGATGACCTTTAACCACCAGGTGGTGCGGTTACTCGCAGTGGAACAGCTCTACCGGGCTTTTTCCATCCTCAGAGGGGATCCCTACCACAACGATTAATTGATTTTAATAAAGAACCCGGAACCGCAGGGTGTGTTCCACCCCCTTAAGCGCCTTAATGACCGCTTTGTTGTATTCCCGGTCCACATCTGTGATCACATACCCCACATCAGGGTCTGTGGAGAGGTACTGCCCGGTGATGTTCAAATCGTAGGAAGCGAGAATTTCGTTGATATGGGCCATGATCCCAGGGACATTTCTGTGGATATGCAGGAAACGGTGGGCCTCCTGTTGTCTTGGCAACCGGATGTTCGGGAAGTTGACGGCGTCCACGGTACTCCCCGCATTGATATACTCCATGATTTTATTGGGCACAAAATCGGCAATATCCCGTTGGGCTTCTTCCGTACTACCTCCGATATGGGGAGTGAGAATAAGATTGTCCAGGCCGCGAAGGGGTGTTTCAAATGGTCCGTTGGACCTGGGCTCTTCCGGATACACATCTACAGCTGCCCCTGAAAGCCAGCCCGACCGCAATGCGTCTTCCAAAGCAGGGATATCCACAACGAATCCACGGGAGAGATTAATCAGGCAGGCACCTTGGCGCATCTGCCTTATTTCGCGACTGCTTATGAGGTTTCGGTTGTGGGGGTTGTCGTCCACATGAAGGGAAACCACATCCGAAACATTGAGCAAATCCTCCAGGGTGTCACAGCGCACGGCATTGCCCAGGGCCAGTTTATCCTCAATGTCGTAGTAATAAACCCGCATTCCGATCGCCTCGGCAAGGACCGATAATTGCTTTCCGATGTTTCCATAGCCCACAATTCCAAGGTTCTTTCCGCGGATTTCCCTGGAGTTCGCGGCGGTCTTGTTCCAGGTGCCACTGTGTATTTCCATAGACCGCGGAAAAATGCTTCGCATCAGCATGATGACCTCCCCAATGGCGAGCTCCACCACAGATCTCGTATTGCTATACGGCGCATTGAACACCACTACCCCATTATTTTTGGCATACTCGAGTTCGATTTGGGTGGTACCAATACAAAATGCCCCCACCACCATAAGTTTATCGGCGGCATCCAGGACGTTCCGGGTGACCCTGGTTTTGGAACGGATGCCGAGGACATGAACGCCTTTGATCTTCTTGATGAGTTCTTCCTCAGACAGGCTGTGGCTGACCAATTCCACGGAAAATCCGTCTTCTGAAAGGTTGTCAAAGGCCACCGGGTGTACGTTTTCCAGGAGCAGGATCTTGATCCGGTTCTTGGGATAGGATAGGTTTCTAGGCAAATCGTTCACGAATAAGAATTCATCCAGGTTTGGGGTAATATGATCGGCGTGTCGGGCGGCCTTTTCCCGGTGCACATTTTCGGTATAGGCAAAGAATTTATGGGCAATTCCCGCTTCCCGCATAACATAGTCGCTATAGCCGTCTCCGATTACCTGTACTTCTCCTTCGAGATCCAGGTTTTTGAGACATTCGATCTTGCCATTGTGTTTGGCCAGGACATTGGTCTCATCGAACCCTATGATATTCCCCGCTTCATCAAATTCAAAGGTATTGGCATATACCCGTTCTTCTGGAATTTTTTATTCCTCCACAATCTGGACGATAAACTCACGAAACCCGGCTGAAATTACATAGATCTGGGAAGCGTGGGTTTGGAAGAACTCCTTGTTCGAGGAGATGGATTTGGAAATTTTTTTCCGGAGCTGTTCAATGAGCTGGGGCAGGTGGTCCCGGTTGGCCTCCAACATCCGGATCCTGCGCTCAAGGGATTCTGTAAACGATATATCCCCGTCAATCCCAAGGTTGGTGATATGTTGGATTTCCCGGATGATCTCCTCCCGATCAGGCCGGCCCTTCAGGGTGATCTCTGCAAGGACATCCAGGGCCTCCACCCGGGTAAGGGTACTGTCAAAATCAAATACGTATTTCCGGTCCATGACGGCAAGCTTAGAAAGACCGAAAATAATGAGAAATCAGGTTTCTGAGAAGCGGATTCCTCAAAAGAAATGAACAGGGGCATTTCCCTGAAAAACCTGAAAAAAATCCCCGGCCACCTCTGGCAGCCGGGGATTGGTTATTCACTATTTTCTATTCTAGAAGGCGTTGGAACCGATATTGGCCACGGCTATCAATGTACCGTCTGTCGGACTCTGGTAGATATTCAAATGTCCGTCAAAAGTCATGAGTTCAACAAAGGTTACAGGGGTACCGTTGTCCAGTTGGGTGACCACAGTTTCACTGATCGCACACTCGCAAACTTCCAGGGTGATGGCAATAGCCCCCCCGGATTCAACATCCCCATAATTGATGGTAACCGGATGTAATTCGTCGGTATCTCCAAAAAGTTCAATATAAATCGTTGTGGTACCATCGTCATTTGGAATGAATGATGCAGTCCCTGTTACACCTGAATTATTGGCACTTAGCAGATTATAATCCACACGTTCAGGATCCATCGGTATTTCCTCAATAGGTCCCTCGCTATCCGGATTATTTACATCCGCATCCTCACTTTTGCTACAGCCAAAAGCTATAACCAGAAATAACAGTCCAAAATACTTTTTAAAATGCTTCATTGGGGGTAAACTTATTTGTGTTCTTTTATGGGACCAAATTACAGCAATGCTTGAAGTGAGGTATTTTTTTTCGACAAACTGCACTTTTTGAACTTTAAAAAATCCTTGTCGCGGGATACTTTACGGATTTCCGCACCTAAAACCATCGGCGGACCAGGGTACAATAGTGACGGTAGGCCGAATCGAACCTGGCTTCCAAGGTGCGTTCCTCGGGCCCGATCTGGAACCGGTTCATATAGGCTACGAAAAGGGCGGCCAGCAATGTATTGAAGGCATTCCCCAGATACAGGCCCCAGGCGAGCAATAAGAGCAGCAGGGAAAGATACATGGGATTGCGGCTGTAGTTGTAGACCCCATCCGTTACCAGTTTTTTGGCGTACTCCGGGCGGTGTGGATTCAGGGAAGTCCCTGCCCTCAAAAAACTGAGGACGGCGAGCAACCCGGTCAGAAAAGCCATCCCCAACAGGGCCCACTGCAGCCACTGCCTGCCAAAAAAGTCAAAATTGCCCACAGGAAGCCAGCGGGCGGTAAAATACATCAGAGCGGCAAAAACCGCGGCTACAAACGCCGGTGGTACCCGGAGTTCCAATTTCTCCATGGACTTCACTATTAAGTCACAAAAGTATACTTTTGACCTGTATTGCCACAGTATGGAATCCATTGTCTTTGCCACACATAACCCCAACAAACTAAAAGAAATCCGTCAGATGCTACCCCCGGGCCTGCAGGTACTGTCCCTGGATGATATCGGCTGTGCCGAAGAGATCCCGGAGACGGCTGACACCCTTGAGGGGAATGCCCGCCTGAAGGCTTCCCATGTTTACGAACACTATGGGTATGCCTGTTTTGCAGATGATACCGGCCTCGAAGTGCGAGCCCTCGATGGAGCCCCGGGTGTTTTTTCGGCCCGTTTTGCCGGTCCGGAGGCAGATTCCGGGGCCAACATCCGGAAATTGCTTCGACTCATGGAGGATAAGTCGGACCGAAGGGCCCGATTCAGGACGGTCATTGCCCTGGCCCATGACGGGACCTATCACTTTTTCGAAGGGGAGGTGGAAGGGGAGATCCTCAGGCAACCAACCGGGACGGGGGGATTTGGATATGACCCCGTCTTTCAGCCCGTGGGATATCCGGGTAGCTTTGCAGAGATGCCCCTCCCGGAAAAGAACCGCATCAGTCACAGGGGAGCGGCATTCCGGAACCTGAGTGCTTTTATTCGTAAAAACCTAACGCATTGAGCCTTATATCGGATTAAATCAGGTATCTTTGCACCACATTTGACGGGTTTACCCTTAAAAGCTCAAGAAAGCGCTTCGCGAATTCCCGTCCGTTTACTCCATTTGCAGATCACATATCTATACCTTACATGAATTCATTTGAATCGCTCGGGCTGAATGCGCCCCTGCAAAACGCGGTCCGGGACCTCGGGTACCTGGAGCCCACACCAGTGCAGCTGGAAGTTATCCCAATGCTGCTCACAGGGGAAACCGACCTGGTAGCCCTTGCCCAGACAGGCACAGGAAAGACAGCCGCCTTCGGGTTGCCGCTACTTCAAAAATCGGATCCGGAGCGAAGGGTCTCACAGGCCCTGATCCTCTCCCCCACCCGGGAGCTTTGCCTGCAGATCACCTCTGAATTAAAGAATTATGCCAAATACATGCCCGGGATTGGGATTACAGCCATCTACGGAGGAGCCAGCATACAGGAACAGGCCAAAGAAGTGCGCAGGAACCCTCAGATTATAGTAGCCACCCCGGGCCGTGTCAAGGACATGATCGGACGTGGCATCATAGACCTCGCACAGCTATCCTATTGCATCCTGGACGAGGCAGATGAAATGCTCAATATGGGCTTTTACGAAGACATCCGGGATATCCTGGCAGGGACGCCCGAAGATAAATCCACCTGGCTGTTTTCCGCAACCATGCCCAGGGAGGTGGCGCGGATCGCCAAGGAATTCATGCACCATCCCCAGGAAATTACGGTGGGTACGAAGAATAAAGCGGTGGATACTGTGCGACATGAATACTACCTCGTATCAGGAAGGCACCGGTATGACGCCCTGCGCCGCCTGGTAGATGCGCATCCGGGTATTTTTTCCGTCATTTTCTGCCGCACCAAAAGGGATACCCAGCGGGTGGCGGAAAAGCTCATTGAAGACGGATACAATGCCGGGGCCCTGCACGGGGACCTCAGCCAGAACCAGAGGGATATGGTTATGGGCGCCTTCCGCAAGAAACAGTCTCAGCTACTGGTGGCAACCGACGTTGCAGCCAGGGGGATTGATGTGGAAGATATTTCCCATGTGATCCACTATCAGCTTCCCGACGAGACCGAAACCTATACCCACCGCAGTGGCCGGACCGGGCGCGCAGGGAAGTCCGGAATATCCATGGTCATTTTAACCCAGTCCGAACAAAGGCGGATCCGCCAGCTGGAAAAACTAATCGGACAGCCCTTTCAGAAACAGGAATTGCCGGACGGGGCGGAGATTTGTGAAATCCAGCTCTACCACCTGGCCAGCAGGATCCGGGATACGGATATCAACCCGGCCGTGGAGCAGTACCTGCCCCCCATTCAGGATGTACTGGAAGGTCTGAGCCGGGATGAACTGATTCAGAAGATGGTGACTGTGGAATTCAGCCGTTTCTTTGAGTTTTATAACAAAGCTCAGAAACTGGATGTGATACGTTCCGATAAATCCAAGGAATCCGGGGATTTCGGAAATGGAAAAACCCGCTATTTCATCAACCTGGGGGAACGGGATGATTTTGACTGGATGAGTCTGAAAGACGTTTTGAAAAAAGTCATCGGGGTAGGTAAAGAGGATATCTTCCACGTAGACGTCAAGGAGAGTTTTTCATTCTTTAACACGGATGCCAGCCTTACCCCTCTGGTACTGGAAGCCTTCCAGGGCCATACCTTTAAGGGGCGGCCGGTGCATGTGGAAATTTCCAGCACTCCAAAATATAAAAGCAAGGGAAAGGGGAAAAGGTCCAGAAAAAGCGGTAAGCCATCGGGGAAAAGGAACTTCATCCCTGACGGTTCATTCAAGAAAAAGGGCAAGAAAGGAAAGAAAACCCAACGCGGGTCCAAAGGCCGGCAGCGGTCGTAGTTAGTTAAGGGTATCCAAAAAATTTGGAACTTGCCTCTTTTTTTTCCTTACTTCGTTCAGCCAGTGTGGCGGAGCTTATGATGCGACGAATTTTTACGACTTTTTTCCTGATCTGCGGTCTTTCCGGTCTGGCTCAGGAACCGGAACCCACTCCCGAGGAAGGTGTCTTCAGGGCCACGGTGGTAAACGCTCAAACGGACCGCCCGCTTGAGAGTGTTCACGTGATCAACCTGAACCAGGTAGTTGGCACCATTACCGACCAGAAAGGGACCTTTTCCATCCGGGCGGCTGTAAATGATACCCTCTACTTCTCCTATCTGGGTTTTAAACCCCAGAAGATCCGCGTAACCAATGACATGTTCAAGTTCCAGGATACGAAAATTGCCCTGACGGAACTCGCTTATGCCCTGGAGGAGGTTATCGTCCAACCCTATCAGCTTACCGGGTACCTTGAGATCGATGTCAAAAATCTCCCCATCAACACTGCCTACCAGTACAGCATTTCCGGATTGCCGGTCAGCTATGAGGCTGGCAGCAAAACCCCCGGGGCTGTTACCAAGGTCCTCGGTGCCATCATGAACCCCGCCGACCTCCTGCGCAACCTTTTTGGAAAGCACCCCAGGCAAATGCGCAAACTGCGGAAAATCAAGGAAGATGATCAAATCAGGGACCTGCTCGCCTCAAAATTCGATCGGGAAACCCTGATGGAGCTTCTCCAATTGGAAAAAGTGGATATCGAGGATATCCTCACGAATTGCAATTACTCAAAGTCCTTTATCCGGACCGCCAACGACCTGCAGATACTCGATGCCCTGAGCAGTTGCTACGAGGAATTCCGGGTACTGAACCGGGAAAATTAAATTTTATATTTCTCAGGGCATTTTTTAGCTTTAGGAAAAATCCTGAACCAATGCCTAGACTCCTGGTTGCCTTCCTGCTGACCTCCTTCCTCTTCAGTTGTAAAACAGAACCTGAGAAAACCGAAACTACCGAAGCGGAGGCCACAGAACTAGCTGCTGTGGAAAACGACCCGGTTCCCTTCCGCTGGGACGCTGCCAATGCCTATTTTCTGCTTACCGACCGCTTTCGCAATGGAAATCCCGAAAACGATATTAATTACGACAGGACCAACCCAACCGGTCCCCTGAGGGGATTTCTGGGAGGCGACATGGCGGGTATTACCGAAAAAATCCGGGATGGTTATTTTACGGACCTGGGGGTAAACGCCATTTGGTTTACACCGGTAGTTGAACAAATCCACGGAGCCACCGATGAAGGCACAGGGAATACCTATGCCTACCACGGCTACTGGGCCAGGGACTGGACAGCCCTGGATCCTAATTTCGGCACGTACGATGAGCTGGCGGAACTGGTTGAGGCCGCCCACACCCATGGTATCCGCGTGCTGATGGACGTAGTGATCAATCATACGGGCCCTGTGACAGCTTCAGACCCGGCCTGGCCCGAAGACTGGGTGCGCCTGAGTCCTACCTGCACCTTTGAATCCTATGAGACCACCACCGCCTGTACCCTGGTGGATAACCTTCCGGATATATATACAGAATCAGACGATCCGGTTGTGCTCCCGGATGCGCTCCTTGCCAAATGGAAATCCGAGGGCCGCCTCAGCACCGAACTGGATGAACTGCAGACGTTCTTTCAGCGAACGGGATATCCAAGGGCGCCCCGCTTCTATATTATCAAATGGCTGACTGATTATGTGAACGACCTGGGCATCGACGGATTTAGGGTGGACACCGTAAAACACGCCGATGAAAAGGCCTGGGCGGAACTCTACCAGCAGGCGGCCTACGCCTTTGAAACCTGGAAGAAACGCAATCCGGACAAGATCCTGGACGAGAACCCCTTCTACATGGTCGGAGAGGTCTATAACTACGGTATCTCCGGTGGGCGGGAATTCGACTTCGGGGACCGGAAAGTAGATTATTTCGACCACGGATTCCACAGCCTGATCAACTTTGAACTCAAGACCGATGCCCAGAAACCGTATGAGGAGATTTTCAAGAAATATAGCCGGCTTCTCAATACCAAACTTGAAGGTAAAAGTGTGCTTAATTACCTTACGTCCCACGATGACGGAGAACCGTTCGACAAGAATCGTGACCAACCGTACCGGAGTGCCAATGTCCTGCTACTGACGCCGGGAGCCTCGCAGATCTATTACGGGGATGAAACTGCCCGGGACCTCACCATTGAAGGGACTGTAGGGGATGCCACCCTCCGCTCCTTCATGAACTGGGAAGAGTTGGACAGCCTGGAGCAAACCCGGAGGATCCTGGAGCACTGGCAGAAACTCGGTCAATTCAGGCGGGATCACCTGGCCGTGGGAGCCGGCAAGCACAGGCGGCTCTCCAGGAACCCCTATGTTTTCAGCCGGACCTATACAGAGGGGGACTTCCGTGACAAGGTCGTGGTGGGCCTGGACCTGCCAAAGGGAAAGAAGCGTCTGAACGTCAAAGGTTTTTTCGGGGATGGTACCACCCTCCGGGATGCCTATTCGGATACGCAAGCCGTGGTTAAGAACGGAGGGGTGGAACTTGATACCCCTTATGATACGGCCTTGCTGGAAGCAGTGCAATAGGACAACTCGCTTATGTCATTGACAATCATGGCCCCTGTCCGGCTTCACTATTTGTTCCTGATGATATGGTGTGGGTTTGGCGTTTTGGAACTCCAGGGCCAAATCGACTCTGCGCAGCAGGCTATCCAGAAAAAAAAGCTCAGCTTTAAAGATCCGGAAGACGGTGCCATTGACCTCAGCCAATTCCTGCTGGAAGCCCATGGCGTGCTTCCCGTACTCGTTCCCATCACAGAGCCGGCAGTAGGTTATGGCGGGGGAGCCGCCCTGTTGTATTTCCACGACCGGAAAAAGACCTACAAAACCTACGTACCTCCTGACGTTTCCGGGATAGCAGGCTTGTATACGGAAAACAAAACCTGGGGTGCAGGGGCCTTCCACAGGCATATCTTCGGGGAGAACCGGGTACGCACCATGACGGCAGTCTTCAAACCCGACGTGCGGATAGACTATTACGGGAACAATAACCCGATCCTCCGTGATAACCCTGTGGGCATACAACTGGATTCCTGGGTGGTACTTCAGAAGGCGGAAGTGCGGCTGGGTGATTCCAAATGGGATGCCCGGGCCACCTATACCTATTTCAGTACGGAGGTCTCCTTTGACACCATTCCCGGACGCCCCATCATCAATGAGATCCTGAAACGGCTCAACACCAGTTCCCGGATCAGTGCCATCCGGCCCGGAGTGGCCTATGACAGTAGAAATAACGCTTTTACCCCCACCCGAGGTCTGCTTGGAGAAGCCTCGCTGAATGTCAGCGCCGAGTGGCTCGGCTCCTCAGATAACTTCGCTACCCTGCATACCGATTTTTTCAGCTACCTGCCCATATCCAACCGCCTGGGCTCTGCCTGGCGCTTCCAGGGAAGCTACCTGCTGGGAGATGCCCCATTCTATGCGTATCCCTTCATTAGCCTACGAGGGATCCCCGCCATGCGGTACCAGGGAAACAATACCCTGGTTGCCGAAACTGAATGGACCTACAACATCTTCAAACGCTGGTCGGTGCTTGGCTTTACAGGGACTGGGAACGCTTTTTCGGATTTCGGGGACTTCGGAGAAGGCGACTGGGCCTGGAACCTCGGTACAGGATTCCGGTACAAAATTGCCCGCCTGCTGGGTGTAAACATGGGCATGGACTTCGCCTGGGGGAACGGGGAAGACTTTGCATTTTATGTTGTGTTTGGGACGTCGTGGTTGCGATGACCTTCTTATAGATGTGGGTTTTACCAACAGGATCTCCCGCCTGTACGAGATTTACTGATTTTAGCATCGAGGGAATGGCAGAATTTGGCGATCCTTAAAAGGATATTCGTAAAGATCTGCTGTTCCCTGAGGATCCAACAATAGAAGTTGTTAGTCCTTATAGAGTATTTAATCCTCTAAACGACTATGAACCTCATTGGCCTGTCTGGACGGTTTGACGTCTTACCAGAAGGATCCACCAGATTACCTGTCAAGATCAACTTAACCCGGGGCTGATTGCCTTTTTTTTAGTTACCTTAGGAGTAGTATTTCTAATAGCGACTTCAATGTGCCAACCAATTAAAAGACCTTTCCTGTTAATCCTTTGCCTGGCAGGGTTATCACCCCTTTTTGGCCAGGTCACCAACCAAAACTTCAATGAAGAGGACGACCGCAAAGACTGGAGTTTCAGTCTAACCCCTTATGCATTGCTGGCTTCCCAATCCACCAGTGTGGGTGGAAACCGAATCACCAATTCGTTTGGGGAGCTTTCCTCAATGACCAATGCGGGTTTTCAAATGGTCGCCTCGGTTCGCTACAAACGTTTTGGCCTCTCCATGGATGGCACCTGGGCGGAACTGGGCGTGGATGGGGAACAGGGGCCGCTGGTGCTCAATACAAAGGTTAATCAAAAAATCCTGGATTTCAGGGGTAGTTATGTCCTCTACGAAACCTTTCAGATGGAGCAAAACCGGGTAATCGACGGGTGGTCCCTCGAAGCCCTTGGGGGCGCTAAATACTGGAGCAATAAAATAGATCTGGCCTATGAGCTTTACCTGGGAGACCGGCTCCTGGATGAAGGAAGCATCGAACAGACCCAGGAGTGGTGGGATCTTATGCTGGGGGTAAAAACAACCATCAGCCTCTCCCCAAGAGTATTGTTGAGTTCCTGGATCAGTTTCGGAGGATTTGGCATTGGGGATTCTTCCAAATTGGCCTATGATTTCACCTACCTGAACGCCTTCAGGGTATCCCGTCTTATCACAATTAATGCGGGCTTTCGGAATTTCAGGTATCGGCGTGTAGATGGGGAAGGCGACTCTGAGCTGGAAACCCGGGTAAACGTGTTGGGGCCTTTCCTGGGCGTTTCCTTTTTACTGAATTAAACCTAGTTGAAATGACACGTTTGAACGTTTTCAGATTTTGTAACCGGTCAGGTGTTTTCAAGAAATTACTACTGTTAAACGGTTTACTGGCTATAAACGGCGCTCTTTCAGGTCAGGAAGGGAACTATAAATTCGAGAACTTCGGGAACCAGTCCGTATTGCTGAACGGGAACGTGACCGGTAGCGTGAACGATCTTGGACTGGTCTTTTATAACCCTGCGCGCCTTGGTCTTATTGAGAATCCGTCCTTTACCATTGGGGGCAAGGCCTATGAATGGTCCACTTTCAAATTTGATAACGTCTTACAAACGGAAAAAGATCTTGTCAGTTCAAAATTTGGTAGTCTTCCCGCCACCATTGCGGGGACCTTTGACATTAAATTCCTGCCCAACCACAAGTTTGCCTATTCCATTCTTTCAAGAAACCGGTCCGATGTACGCATCCGGTACAATTCAGGTATAGTTGGGGTAGATACAGGTGATTTACCCGAAGTACCGGATGCAGCAGAGGTCTTTACGGATCTGGAGTTTAGAAACCGCATCCGGGACGAATGGTTCGGGCTTACCTGGGCTTATCCATTTTCAGAATCCTTCAGTGTGGGGGTTTCCCTCTTCGGCAGTATTTATGAGCACAATGGAAACGGGGAGATTTTAATCAATGCCGTACGTGAAGACGGCCGGGTCGCCACCTATACAAACGGACTGGATTATACACAGAAAACCTATGGCGCTCATATCATTGCAGGGGCTGCCTGGAAGATAGGCGCTATCGATATGGGTGCTAAGATTTCCCTGCCTCATATAAGTTTTAAAAAGAAGGCTTCGGTGGTCTTTCAGCGGTCCCTAAGCGGGTTTTCAGCGGGGGAAGACTATTTAACCGCCTTTGACTACGGCGAACTGCCAAGCACTCGAAAAACGGCCATAGAAATTTCCTATGGACTGGGGTTTCCGTGGAAGAGGCACAAAATCCATCTGAACCTGGATTGGCACGCTTCTTTAGACTCCTATGATCGTATTTTACTTCCAGAAGAAATATTAGTAAATATTGAGGAAAATCCGTTCAAGGAGCAGTTAAAATCGGTTTTGAATTTTGGTTTCGGAGGGGAGTTCTATGTGTCGCCCTCTTTGAATATCATTGGTAGTTTCAGTTCAGATTTTTCAGCTTACCAGCAAAGCATCAACCTGTTCGATGTCATCAATCAGAGCTTTGAGGAGGATATCAACCTGCTCAATGACCTGTGGCATATTGCCCTTGGTGTGGATTTGAATCGTCCCTGGGGAAATATTGTCGTAGGTGCCAGTTATGCGAATACTGGAACTAACATTGGCACTGCCCCTGAAATACCCGACGATGATGTCTCCACACAGGCGCGCAACGTCACCACCAGTATATCCTATGAGCGGTGGCGGTTCATCATAGGATTGGAGATCCCGCTGATCCTGGAAAAACTGAAAAAGATGCCGCTACCGATCCGGTAGGCCTGCCCTGTCTCACTTCCGTGAATGCAAGGCGACCCGGTTGCCCTCTGAATCCTTTAGGAGGGCCATATACCCAATCTCCTCGGAGATCTGTGTCTTTGGCTGGATAATGCTTCCCCCGGCAGCTTCCACCCGGTCCAGCTCATTCTGGACGTCCGCGCTGGTAAAATACACCACCGGGCCGTGGGAATCACTGGGGCGGTAGGCGTCCGGGTGTTTTACCAGGGAACCCGCGGCCCCTTCCTTTCCCTGAGCAAAAGGGAACCAGCCCATGATCAATTCCCCCATGGGATGTACCTGGATCTCAAAACCAAAAACAGCTTCATAAAATCCCTTGGCACGGTCCATATCTGTGACGGGGATCTCCACCCAACCGATGACATTTTTCTCCATAATTACGATGTTTAGTGGTTTTTACACGTTTCCCATCTCCTTTTCTCCAGGCAGTACGAACTAAGGGCGAAAAGGGTTTGGAAGTACCTTGAAAGGTATGAATTTTCAGGGAGCCTCGTGGTAGCGCGCGATGATTTCCTCTACAGAATGTATAGTCTTGCAGGTCCAGTCAA
>CBDUBB010000016.1:0-16674 GCA_965365265.1 uncultured Flavobacteriaceae bacterium | reverse complement strand
CTGGAAACCAATGCTGCCAAACAGAACAGTTCCGTATCATCACTGGAATATCTGGCTGTGGCCCTGCCTGTCAGATTTCAGACGGCGGGTATCGGGTTCGGACTGAAACCATACAGTGCCATGGGATACAGTCTCCTGAACGAAACCATTGATTCGGAAGGAGCCCAGGTCTCTACATCCTATACAGGTGAAGGCGGGTTGAACCAGGTCTATTTATCTGCGGGTTTCAGGCTTATGCAAGACCTTTATGTGGGGGCCACCGTGAATTATTATTTCGGAAAACTTGAAAAAAACAGGCTTCAGGAGATCGAGGATGTCATTCTTGCAACAGTGGACCAGCGCAGGTCGGATCTGGATGGATTTGATTTCAACTACGGGATGACCTATTCCCCAAAATTTGGAAAGTATAACCTGTTTTCCTCCATCCGGGTTAATACCCAGGCCAACATCGTATCGGTAAACGAACAACAAATTGGCTCTGTGGTATCAGGAAGCCTAAGACCCATTGAAATATTCGATGTGGACCTGGAGAAGGAAAATTTGAAGAACACGGAGATCAAGATCCCCACCACTACCAGCATCGGCCTTGGATTCGGTGAAGACAAACACTGGTTCATAGGGGCCGAATACAGTTTTCAGAAGTACAGCAATTTTGTAAACACCTTTCTGAAGGAGGACAATACGGAGTATGAAGATGCCAGCAGTTATGCCCTGGGAGGGTATTTTGTGCCCGATTATTCTTCCCTGGACTCCTTTTTAAACCGGATCACCTACCGGGCTGGAGTTCGTCTGGATAATACGGGTTTGATCGTCAATGACAAGCCGATTGAAAACTTTGGCATAACCTTTGGTCTGGGTATACCGGTTGGAGCCGATTTCTCGAACCTGAACCTGGGATTCGAAATTGGGAGAAAAGGCACCCAAATGAATGACCTGGTACGGGAAAGTTACTTTAAATTCAGCATTGGGCTGGCATTCAATGCCAGATGGTTTATGAAGCGGCAGATAAATTGATAAAAAATTAGTATTTTACCCACCCTTAATAAATGACAAGATGAAAAAGAGAGTTTTCCTTATGATGGTTGCGGTTCTGGGAGCAATGGGAGTAGGTTTTGGCCAGGCTCAGAATCCGGAATGTATGACCAATCTTTCCATTTATGCGGAACACGCCAAGGTTAAGAATTACGAGGCTGCTTTTACCCCCTGGAAAATGGTTTATGAGACCTGCCCCGGTATCAACAAGGCAAATTATTCTTACGGTGAAAAGATTCTGCAACACAAAATTGACAACTCAAGCGGAGCCGAAAAACAGACTTACATTAAGGAATTGCTGTCCCTTTATGACAAGAGCACGGAGTATTTTCCCAAAAATTACAGCAAGGCAGACGTAGCCAGTGATAAGGCGTCCCTGCTTTATGACAACAAGATGGCGAACGACGACGAATTGTACGCAATGCTCTCCTCTGCCTTTAAGGAAGACCGGGAACATTTTGACAATCCCAAGGCCCTGTACCTTTATTTTTCTTCCCTTGTAGACCTTCACCAGGCTGGCAAGAAGGATCTGCAGGAGGTTTTTGATGTGTACGATGATGTGACTGAAAAAATTGAGGAGGAAAACGAAAAATACCTCCAACAGATCAATACGCTTCTTCCCAAAGAGGAGGCAGGAACCCTTACTTCGAAAGAGAAAAGCCGTCTGAGGGCTTATAATAGTTATTCGGAGAACTACGGTAAGATTTCCGGCAGTATTGATTCAAAGCTCGGTGCCCTGGCGGATTGTGAGAACCTGATCCCCCTCTATCAGAAGAGTTTTGAGGAGAAAAAGGGTGATATCACCTGGGTGAAGCGTGCCGTAGGCCGTATGTTTAATAAGGGCTGTACGGATGACCCGTTGTTCCGCAAGCTTTTTGAAGCGCAACTGGCCCTGGAGCCTTCTGCAAGCGCCTACCTCTATGGAGGAACTCTTAAGGCCAAGGACGGTGATAACAAAGGGGCTATTGCCGATTTTGACAAGGCTGCCGAATTGGAAACGGACAGTAGAAAGAGATCCGATATCCTATACAAGTCGGCTACCATTGCACGGAAGTTCAGCAAATCACAGGCCCGAAGCTATGCAAACAAGGCCATCCAGGCGAACTCCTCCAACGGAAAAGCGTATTTGTTGATTGCCAACCTGTACGCCTCCAGTGCCAATGATTGTGGTTCCACGCCATTTGAGAAGCGCGCCGTTTACTGGCTTGCCGCAGACATGGCCCGCAAGGGCGCCCGTGTGGATCCGTCCCTGAGCGGAAGGGCTAACCAGGCTGCTGCCAGCTATAGTGCAAAGGCCCCTTCCAAAACAGACATTTTTAATTCAGGAATGGCCGGAAAGACCCTCTCCCTGAGTTGCTGGATTGGTGGAAGCGTACAGGTTCCGAACCTGTAGCCATGTGTTTGATAAAATATCGCATTACGGACATTGCCATGGTTTTTGCTGTGGCAATGTTTTTTTTGGGTTGTAAAGATACCTACCAGCGGGTGGGGGAAGACAAGCCGGAAACGGTATACCCCCAGGGGGTGGCGGAGGACTTTGTCCTGACCTATACAGAAACACTGGAGGATCTGCAGTCTGAAGGCAGCAGTGGCTCCAGGGTGATTGCAGTGCTGACCAGTGCGAGGAGCGAGGATTACGAAAACCTTCAGTTCCCCTACCGCACCTTTCCGGAAGGTCTGCTGGTGGAATATTTTGATGAATCGGGCCAGAAGAGCACCATTCGGGCAGATTATGCCATTATTTATGCCCGGACGAACGTCATAGACCTGCAGGGAAATGTAGTCCTTGAAACCCATGACGGAAAAAGACTCGAAACGCCTCAACTCTACTGGGACCGGTCCACGGACTGGATCTTTACCCAGGACCGGTTTACCTTCAGCAACCCGGAGGAGGGAACGGTGCTCAATGGACAGGGCATGGATTTTAACCGGGATTTTACCTATTTTAATGCCCATAAAACAGGGGGCGAAATGCTCGTTAAAGAAGAATCATGATCAAATTCCTACGATATACCGAATACCTGTACCTCGCCGTCGCGGTGATTTCCCTCTACAAGATCGGGCAGCTTTGGAATATGGACAGGGACCAGGCGTATATATTCGTCTTCTTTGCAGTAGTTTCCATAGCCATGTTTTTCTTCCGAAGGAACTACCGGAGGAGATTCGAAAAAAGGCGCGACAAGGATAACAGTTAAGCACCGGTTGCAGCCATGGCCACCATCATAATTTCACTCGTGCTCTCCGCCTTCTTCTCCGGCATGGAGATCGCTTTTGTTTCAGCCAACCGGATCCATATTGAGATCGAAAAGAAGCAGGAGGGTGTGCTGGCAAAGGTCCTGGGCAGGATTACGGAGAGCCCTTCCAAGTTCATAGCCACCATGCTTATCGGGAACAACATTGCCCTGGTGGTTTACGGGCTGTACATGGGAGAAATGCTCATGCGATGGTTTCAAAGCGTACTGCCCTCTGAAAGCCTGGTCGTTCAGGTACTTCTTACGGATTTCACCCTGTTTACCCAGACCCTTATTTCCACCCTGATCATCCTCCTGACAGCGGAATTTCTCCCCAAGGTGCTGTTTCAGATTTACTCCAATACGCTTTTGAAGGCACTTGCTATCCCTGCCTACCTCTTTTACCTGTTGTTCTGGCCCCTTTCCGAATTTGTAATCAAGATTTCGGATTTCATTCTCAGGGTCTTTTTCAAAACCGAAGGGGACGAGGTGCAACTTGCATTTTCAAAACTTGAACTGGGGGATTACATCACCGAACAAATGGAAACTGTGCAGGAGCGGGATGAAATGGATTCCGAGATACAGATTTTTCAGAATGCCCTCGAATTCTCTGAGGTGAAGGCCCGTGAGGTTATGGTCCCCCGCACAGAAATCACCGCTGTGGAACTGCACGAGACCCCCAAGAACCTCACCAGGCTCTTCACGGAAACCGGTTATTCCAAGATCCTGATCTACAAGGATACGGTCGATAACATAATCGGATATGTGCATTCCTATGAATTGTTCAAAAAGCCAAAAACCCTGAAAAGCATCCTGCTGCCGGTGGAATACGTGCCTGAAACCATGCTTATACAGAACATCCTCAATGTGCTTACGAAAAAGCGAAAGAGCATGGCAGTGGTCCTGGATGAATACGGCGGCACTTCGGGTATCCTGACCGTGGAGGACATCATAGAGGAACTTTTCGGGGAAATTGAGGACGAACACGATTCTACCGATCTGTTTGAGGAGCAGCTCACGGAGAACACCTATAAGTTCTCTGCCCGCCTGGAGGTGGATTACATTAACGAAAACTACCGGCTTGAACTCCCCGAGAGCGATGAATACGGGACCCTGGGGGGAATGATTGTCAATCAGACCGGGGAAATCCCAAAACAGGATACCGAAATCAGGATCGGGCAATTCCTGTTCCGGATCCTGGAGGTTTCCAATACCAAAATCGACCTGGTTACCCTGGAAATCCTCGATACCGTTTAGCCTCGTTCGCACCCCTTGACAACCCCCTTATTTTCCTTTTATTATTGGGTAGAAAATGGTATTTTCGCCCACTGATTTAAAGACCCTTAACATGGCAATCTTAGAAAATATCCGAAAGCGCACCACCGTGCTGATCCTCATTATCGGGCTTGCGCTTTTTGCATTTGTAATATCAGACGTTCTGACCCGCGGGGGAATGGGAGGTCCGAAAGTGGGAAGTTCCGTCGGAGAAGTAAACGGGGAGCCCATATCCATCGAGGAATTCCGCAAGAGCATGGAAGTGGCCTCCAACCAGAGCCAGGCTACCTCCACCCAGATCGTAAATGCGGTATGGGACCGGGAGGTACGGACTGCCATCCTCAACCAGCAGTTCGAGGAGCTCGGGCTCGAGATCGAAAGCGACCAGGTACTGGAACTGATCCGGAACAACCCGAGTTTTTCACAAAACCCGCAGTTTCTGGATGAAAATGGTTTCTTTGATGACACCGCTTTCCTGAACTTCATTGCGGATCTTAGGGTGAACGCCCCCCAGCAGTACGAACTTTGGTTGCAGAACGAAATTGCACTGATACAGTCCGCCAAGGAACAGCGTTATTTTGACCTGATCCGGGCCGGGATCGGGGCAACCCTTCAGGAGGGAGAACTGGAATACCACCTGGCGAATGACAAGGTGGATATCCGTTATGTACGGGTCCCCTACAGCAGTGTGCCTGACAGTACCATTAGTGTTTCCAAAGAAGAGATCGCGGCGTACATCAAGGACCACAAGGAAGATTTCAAGCAGGAAGCCGCCAGGGATATCCGCTATGTCTTTTTCGAAGAAAAAGCCTCTGAAGCAGATGAGAATGCCATTCGCGAGGACATGCAAGGGCTGGTCGGGGACCGTATGGAATACATGGAGGAAATGGATTCCACGGTGGTGATCCCCGGGTTTCGGACCACCGATGATATGGCCGCATTCCTGGACCGTTATTCAGACACCAAGTACGATACGGTATACAGGGCTAAAAACGCACTTCCCGCCCAGTTTGCCGACTCTTTGCTGAGCCTGCAGGTCGGGGAGCTGTACGGACCTTACCGGGATAACGGGTTTTTCCGGATTTCCCGCATGATGGACAAAAAAGAGAATGGTTCGGTAAAGGCCAGCCATATCCTGATCACCTATGAAGGGGCCGAAAGGGCTAATCCTCAGGTCACGCGGTCCAAGGAGGAAGCCGAAGAACGCGCCAGGGAACTCCTCGTGGAAGCCCGGAAAGAAGGGGCCGTCTTTGCCCAGCTGGCCCGCGAGAACTCAGACGGGCCATCTGCTCCCAGGGGTGGTGATCTGGGATACTTCCAGGAGGGTATCATGACGGAGAAGTTCAATGATTTTGCCTTCCAAAACCCACTGGGGACCATCGGGCTGGTGGAAACGGAATTCGGATACCACATTGTTAAAATCGACGACAAGCAGGATATCGTACGCCTGGCTACTTTTTCAAGGGCCATCGAACCTTCTGATGAAACGGTCAACGCGCTCTTTACGGAGGCCACTACTTTTGAGATGGCTGTAAGTGAGGACAAGCAGGGCTATGCCCAGAAAGCGACGGAAAAAGAATATCAGGTACGCCCTGTAAACCAACTGAAGGCAATGGATGAAAACCTTCCGGGCCTGGGGGCTCAACGGAGGATTGTACAATGGGCCTTTAACCAGGAAACCCAGGTTGGTGACGTTCGTCGCTTTGATCTCAACAACGGATATGCCATCGTACAGTTGACTGCCACCCACGTGGAAGGGCTCAAAAGCGTTGAAGATGCATCCGTTCAGGTGCTGCCAAGACTTCGCAAAGAAAAGAAAGCCGCGCAGATCATCGCCGCGAACCAGGGGAAAAGCCTGGAGGACATGGCCAGTTCCAACTCAGTAGTGGTTTCCAGCGCTAGCGCCCTTAACGCAAAATCCCCTACCATAGCCGGAGCAGGCAGGGAGCCCCTTGTGGTCGGGACGGCTGTAACAATGAATCCCGGGACGACTTCAGGACTCCTGGAGGGCGAAACAGGCGTTTTCAAGCTGGAGGTTACCAATAAGGAGGAAGCCCCTGCCATGGAAAATTACACCCCTTATGCGAACAATCTTCAAAACAGCCTGGGAGCGCGTGTGACCACTGAGGTATACAATGCGCTGAAGGAAAAGGCGGAGGTTGTGGACAACCGGTCAACGTTCTATTAATCGGATTCCAGGGAATCCGCATTCCTGAAAATCCCGCACCGGAGTAGTTCTGGCGCGGGATTTTTAGTTGAGGATCAGTTCCTCAAACGTCCTGATCACGGAATATCCCTTTTTCCTGAAATAGTCCTGGTCTGTTGGTTGTCCTGTGGCCAGGATAAAATCACCCCCCCAGGCTCCCAGGCTTTTGATGCTGCCCGGGTAATCCGGGAAATACCTTTTCTTAACGGGTTCCAAACCGAGGATCCCCCCGATGAGGTCTTCGTGCCGGTCTATGGCCTCCCGAAAGGACCGGATATCACCGGCGCCAGCCATTTGCCGGCTCAGTTCAGAGGCTTGCCTTAAAGCTTTGGTTTTGTCGAAATGTCGGGTGCGGTATCTTGAGATTGCCTCACGACTGTCCTGTTTCTCATTGAGATACACAAAAAAGAGTTCCTTTGAAAATGCCGGGTTGAAAGGCGTTTTTGCAACCTTTGGCAGGCCTTCCTCCAATTGGTAAAAGAGGGCCGCTTCACTCCTCGCGGCAGCGATGTCGTAGCCACTTCCCCCCATGGTTTTGCCCAGGAGCGCGTAGGGGTCGATATCCGCCCATAAGGCCAGGTTTGCCACCAGGGTAGAGGAGGTGCCAAGGCCCCATTGCCTGGGAAATTCCAAACAGGTTTCCACCTCAGCGTTTCGCAAGGCGTTGGAAAATTCTGGATTGAGCTCCGCACATGTGAGAAGGATGTACTTCAGTCGTTCCCGGGTCCCTGTTGGAAAGCCGCCCTGTGACGGGGGCGATTGAAGTTCTTCAGCCGGGAAATGGGTTTCAAACCAGGGGCTGCGATCCGGGTTGAGGCTCCTCCAGGTAAGTCCCGGGCTTTGTGAATCCCTGACCCGGAGCCACTGGCCCAAACGAGTAGGTACCGCCAGGGAAAGCGCACCGTCCAGGACCAGGTATTCCCCGGAGAGAAGGAGTTTCCCATGGCTGTAGAATTCTCTCATGGCGTTTCGGCTCGGAGGGCATCCAGGGTGTTTACCACTGCACTGTGACTGACCGTGTCATTTTTGAAGTGCTCGATCAGTTTTTGTTTCTCGACATCGGTAGCCCCGAGCTGGTTCAGGATATTCAGCAGGTGCATCTTCATATGCCCCCTTTGAATACCCACGGTCACCAGGGAGCGAAGCGCGGCAAAATTCTGGGCCAGACCGGCTACGGCCACTATTTGCATTAGCTGCGAAGCGCTCGGTTTTTGCAGTAATTCCAGTGAGAGCTTGACCAGGGGGTGGAGGCCTGTCAGCCCGCCCACAGTCCCCAGAGCCAGCGGGATGTCCATCCAGAAACGGAATTGTCCGTCTTCCACGGCGGCCTGGCTGAGGCTGCGGTAGCGACCGCTTCGGGACGCAAACGCATGAACGCCGGCTTCAACGGCCCTGAAGTCATTCCCGGTTGCGATAACCACAGCGTCTATCCCGTTCATGATCCCCTTGTTGTGGGTTACGGCCCGGAATGGCTCGCAATCGGCAATGGAGACCGCCTGTACGAGCTTGCGCGCAAAATCAGCCCCGGAAATCCCACAGGGGTCCTTCAGGGAGGCGACAGGGCAGCTTACTTCTGCCCGGACCAAACAATCAGGCACGTAGTTAGACAGGATGCTCATCAGGACTTCCACCGGGGTGTCCATCTGTGCAAATCCCTCATAATTCCCGGCCTCCCGCAGCAGGGTGGCTGAAAATTGCTCAAGGCAGGAATTGATGAAATTGGCACCCATCGCGTCCAGGGTTTCAAAGGTACAGTGGAGTTGATAATAGCCGGGCATTTCCCCGGTTTTATCCCTGAGTTGGATATCTCTGATACCCCCTCCCCGTTTTTCCATGTTTTGGGTGATCCCGGCGGTATCCCGCCTCATTACGGGTTTGATTTCTTCAATAAACCCACGCAGAATTTGCGGATCTCCAGAGTACAGGAAATGTACCTGTCCTATTTTTTCCGTTCCCAGGGTTTTTGCATGGAACCCTCCCCGTTCGAGCCAGAATTTTGCGGATTTGCTGGCAGCGGCCACCACAGAACTTTCCTCAATCGCCATTGGTATTGCATACAACTTGCCGTTAATCAGGAAGTTGGGGGCCACCCCCAGGGGCATGTAGAAATTGCTGATGGTATTCTCAATGAACTCATCGTGCAATTGCTGGAGCTTTGCATCGCTGTTCCAGTATTGTCTCAATAAGGCCTCGGTTTGTTCAGGGTGTGAAGTGTACCGGGTGGCGATCCAATGGATTTTCTCTGTTTTGGATAGTTTGGAAAATCCTTCTATGGGCTGCTCCATGTGTCCGAATTTCTGCCAGCAAAGATAGGCATTCAAAGAGTAATATATCAGGGGGTTCCACAGGTCCTCCGGGGGGGAATAAAAACCACCATAAGTTGCATTAATTGGTAAAATATTCATAAACTTGGACGTTTTAACCCCTTTTTCTGCGCATTTATGAGAAAACAATACTGGCTTGTATGGATCTGGCTTGTAGCCAGTCCCCTTTTGACTGCCCAGCAAAAGCAGATCACCCTGGAGGATATCTGGGGAGGGGCCTTTACCACCGAGGGGATGGAGGTGTTGCGTTCCATGAATGACGGACAGCATTATACCATCCTGAATTCGGATCCTGAGGGCCGGATGAGCAGTATCGACAAGTATCGCTACAGTACCCAGGAAAAAGTGGCAACCCTGGTTTCCAGCGATTCCCTTAGCGGAATACCCTATTTTACATCCTACACCTTCAGCGGGGACGAATCAAAAGTGTTGCTGGCCACGGAGGTGGAACCTATATACAGGAGGTCCCGCCTTGGAATTTACTATATCTACGATCTCTCCTCGGGAGACCTGGTACAGATCTCCAGGGAGAAGATACAGGAGCCCACCTTGTCTCCTTCCGGGGATAAAGTAGCCTTTGTCCTTGCGAACAACCTGTATACCGCGGACCTGAGTACCGGAGTTGTTTCCCAGATCACATCAGATGGACAGCCCAATGCGATCATCAATGGAGTCACAGACTGGGTTTATGAAGAAGAATTCGCCTTCGTTCGGGCCTTTGCATGGAATTCAGACGGGAACAAACTGGCCTACCTGAGGTTTGATGAACGGGAAGTCCCCGAATTCTCGATGGATGTATACGGACAGGATCTCTATCAATACCCCTATGTGTTCAAATATCCGAAGGCGGGAGAGGCCAACGCCAAAGTGAGCCTGCATATCCATGACCTGGAGACCGGTGAGACCGGGGACGTACCTCTTGGAGCGGCTTACTACATACCGCGCATAAAATGGATGAATCATCCGGATCACCTCAGTGTACAAACCCTGAACCGGCACCAGAACCACCTGACCCTTCACAAGGTGGACGCCTCAGACATGCAGGCACGTGTTTTGCTCGAAGAACGGGATGATGCCTATGTGGATGTAACCGACAACCTTACCTTCCTGCCGGACGACCGTTTCATCTGGACCAGTGAAAAAGACGGTTTCAACCATATCTACCTTCACGATGCAGACGGGAGTGAACAATACCAGCTTACCAGTGGCCCGTGGGAAGTAACGTCCTACTATGGCTATGATGCTGAAAACCGACGGATTTTCTACCAGTCCTCGGAGCAGGGATCCATCTACAGGGATGTGTACAGTGTCTCCGACAAGGGCAGGCGGAAAGAACGGCTCACTGCGGGTACAGGTACCAACCGGGCTTCCTTCAGTGCGGATTTCAGTTACTTCATCAATACCTTCAGCAGTGTGGAGACTCCTCCGGTCTATACGCTTCACATGGCGAAGGACGGAGAGTTGGTACGGGAATTAAAACACAACCGGGCCCTGCTCGAAACACTAAAAGGGTATGAGTTGGCACCCAAGGAATTCAGCACCCTCCATGTCAACGGGAATGACCTCAATATGTGGATGATCAAGCCAGCAGACTTCGACCCCGGCAAGAAGTATCCCCTGTTCATGTTTCAGTACAGCGGGCCGGGATCCCAGCAGGTAGCCGACAGATGGTACAGCAGCAACGATTACTGGCACCAGATGCTCGCCTCCAAAGGATATATTATAGCCTGCGTCGATGGCAGGGGAACGGGTCTGAAGGGACGAGATTTCAAGAAGACGACCCAGTTGGAACTCGGCAAATATGAGGTGGAGGACCAGATTGCCGCCGCCAAAAAACTCAGCGAACTCCCTTTTATAGACGAGGAGCGAACAGGTATCTGGGGGTGGAGCTATGGAGGGTTTATGTCTTCCAACTGCATCCTGAAAGGCAATGATGTCTTTGAAATGGCTATTGCCGTGGCCCCGGTAACCAGCTGGAGGTTTTACGACACTATCTATACAGAAAGGTATATGCATACCCCTCAGGAAAACCCGGGTGGGTACGATGACAATTCCCCCATTCATTTTGCAGACCAGCTCAAGGGGAAATTCCTTTTGGTCCATGGATCGGCCGACGACAACGTACACGTGCAGAACACCATGCGGATGATCGAAGCCCTGGTGCAGGCCAATAAGCCTTTTGAGTGGGCCATCTACCCGGATAAAAACCACGGGATCTATGGCGGGAATACCCGCCTTCACCTCTATACCAAGATGACGCGCTTCGTCCTGGAAAACCTATAACCATCAAACTAACCCAAAACCGAACCAATGGAATCTCTGACCAAACCCGCCCATAAAAGAAAACTCTTCGGACACCCGGTAGGCCTGTATATTTTGTTTTTCACAGAAATGTGGGAGCGTTTTTCCTATTACGGGATGCGCGGCATTTTGGTGCTGTATCTCACCGCCAAAACAGTGGGGGATAACCCTGGCCTTGGATGGCTGGACGCAGAGGCACTTTCCCTCTACGGCTGGTATACCATGTTGGTCTATGTCGCCTCCATTCCCGGTGGAATTATCGCAGATAAGATCATAGGCCAGAAGCGGGCCGTTATGATTGGCGGCTTCCTCCTCGTGGCGGGTCATGGGCTTCTATCTGTGGAGGAAATGTGGGCCTTTTATACGAGTCTGGGGCTGATCGTCTCAGGGGTCGGAATGCTCAAGCCCAATATTTCAACGCTGGTGGGTGGACTTTACCGTCAGGGCGATGAGAGGCGGGACAAAGGATTTTCCATCTTCTACATCGGGATCAATGTGGGAGCCGCCCTGGCCAGCCTTGTGGTTGCTTACGTGGCCGATATCTGGGGATGGCATGCCGGCTTTGGACTGGCTGCCATTGGGATGGTTCTCGGACAGCTGGTTTACCTGAGCGGGCAGCGGTACCTTGTCGAGGTAGGCAACAAGCCGGTCAAGGCATCCCGAGAGGAAGGCAATGTCTCCATAGGTGAAATTTTCTCCCAGCAGTTCAGCAGGCGGACCCCATTGCTGACGACTGTAATCCTGGCTGTGGCCTCGTCCCTGTTGGCGTGGTTCTTCATCGGAGATCAGCGCCTGGCCTATGTCCTCTTTTTTATCTTCCTGTCCGTGGTTGTGGGAATGATGATCACCATCTACGGGGACCTGGATTCCCAGCAGGAGAAGGACCGCTACCTGGTCCTGCTGCTGTCCTTTATCATTGTAATCGTTTTCTGGGGGGCCTTTGAACAGGCCGGGGGTCTGATGAACCTCTATGCCCAGGACCGGACGGACCGTTTCCTGTTCGGATATGAGATCCCTGCGGCAGCCTTTCAGTTCTTCAATCCTTTCTACATTATTCTGTTTGCCGTCCCGGTGGCGAATTTCTGGCTCTGGTGGAAACACAGGGGAAAAGAAGCTTCTTCCCTGTTCAAGATGGCCAACGGGGTGATTATCATGGGCCTGGGCTTTGTGTTTATGGTGTTTGCCTCCATGCAGTACGAAAGCCTTGGAAAGTCTGCCATTTACTGGCTCGCCCTGGCGTATCTGTTCCACACCATAGGGGAATTAAGCGCCTCACCGGTAGCCCTTTCGTTTATCACCAAGCTCGCCCCGGTGCGCTACGGCGCCCTGATGATGGGGGTCTATTTTGCGGCCACTGGCCTGGGAAACAAAGTAGCCGGCCTTTTGGGAGAATCTGCCTCGGAACTGGGAGAGCTCACCATATTCTCAGGGATTACTATTTTTTGCGTCATCTTCGGCCTTTTGGTGATCGCTATCCTCAAGCCGCTTAAAAGGCTTACCCATGGCGTGGAAGAGGCGGAACGAAAAATGGAGGACTAGCCCTTTTCCCTTTCAAATCCAGGCTCGGATTCGTGCTGAGGCCTAAGGGTTGTCCAGGGGAATGGGTTGAATAAAAGCTCCCTTTTCAGAAGTGTTGTGGAATGGAATCCCCAGTGATTCGCAACTGCGCTTCCACCGCTCCACAAGGCTATTGTAGTTACTGCCATCCGCAATGACCTGCCCGGGCTTTAAATCCTCCAGCAACCGCTGCATATGGATGCGGGGAGAACCGTTCAGCAACAGGAAGTCCGGAGACCTTTCCAATGGGGAGTACATTCCGGAACTGTCCAAAACCCGCAGGGTAAGTCCGCCCAGCCTGTAATATTCCGACACAGGGTAGTACCTCACGCAGTCCAGATACCAGACGGTTTTCGCATCCCGGACCAGGGGGGTCACAGGCACCGAATCCTGTGAAAACACCTGCAACTGACTTCCCTGTCGGATCCAGAACCCACCTACCTTTACTTTGTGAGGTACAACCAGGGCATGCATCCTCAGGTGCTCCATGCGAACCCCAAACCCCCATGCCTGCAAGCAGAAAAAAAGCAAGGCACTTCCCCTTAACAACCGCAGGTTCCCCAATCGCAGACTAGCCCCGAACAAACCCAGTGCCAGGGCGCTGAGGACTACCTGGGGCGCGTCCCAGGGGATGCCTTCCAGATGAAAATTGGTCAGGGAACCTGTCCATTGGATGAAAACATTCATCAGGGACAGCAGTCGTTCATAGCCGGAGGCCAGCAGGGCAGGGAGGATCGAGAGGGTCTGCAGAAAAAGACAGGCGAACCCAAACCCCAGCAAAATACCGATTGCCGGAAGCAATACCAGGTTGGTTAGCAGGAAAACCCCTGGAAACTGGTGGAAGTAAAACAGGGTCAGGGGAAGGGTGCCAGCCTGGGCAGCCAGGCTTACACAAACCAGCCTGCCCACATAGTTTCCAACCCTTCCCCTCCAGGGCCACTGCCTGAATAGGAGGGGAGTGAATACCACGATGGCTCCAACGGCGGCAAAACTCAGCTGGAATCCAACCTGCAGCAGCCAGTTGGGATCGATCAGCACCAGCATGAAGATCCAGGCCAGTGCCAGAAAATGAAGGGTTTCTCCGGGCCGTTGTAGGTACAGGGCATAAGAGATAATGCAAAACAGGATTACGGCACGGACCACGGAGGGACTGAAACCGCACAAAAAGGCATATCCCCAGAGCAGGATTATACCAAGCAGCATCCGCAACAGCCTGCCATGCCTGAGATTTGCAAGAGGACTTAGAAGGATGTAAAGGAAGGCGGCCAGGATACCCACATGCAGGCCGGAAACCGCCAACAGATGTAACGCCCCTGCCTTCCTGTATGAGGCGTATAATTCTGGATCCACACGGGTCCGGTCTCCCAGTAAAAGGGCTTTCGCAATGCCCAGCTCCGATGCCTCAAGCCCGATGTCTTCGAGCGCAATCAGAAGACGGGCCCTGGTTTTTTTCAGGGTATGAATAAAACCGCCCCTTTGAGATTCCACCTTTACTATGGAAGTAGACTTCAGATAAAGCCGTCCGTTAACCCCCAGGCCATGCAGATAGGCCCTGTAGTCGAATTGTCCGGGATTCCGTGGGCCCGAAATAGGTGATGGGGGAATGGCACTCAGGAACTCCTGCCCAATTTGAAAGGGGGACTCAGTGGAATCACGCCGGATTTCGAGCAGGACCTTTCCCTCTGCCGGGCGCCCGCCTATACCAACCACCTCCCCCAGATACCGGTAGGAGAAGGCATTGTGGCGGAGTATTTCCAGGATGCGCACCTGAGCCGGCCCGGTGTTCTCATGCCGGTAGTGTGCATAATGCAGGGGCCGGTTCTCCGGAAGGGTGCGTGCCATGCTCCATAGGCCAAGGGCAAGTGCCACGAGCCCGGCAGCAAGCCAGAACACAACTCTTTCAGGAGACCCTTTACAAAACCAGAGCAGTGTTGTGCTACCCGCCAGAAGGAGTAGGCACAGCGCTCCGTCAGGCTTAAAAAGGCCAGCCAGGGCGATCCCGGCTGAAAGGGAGGCAGCCAGGAAGAAAGAGGCCGAGGTATGGGAATTCACTTCAGAATATGCGGGTCGCCTTCACAAAGGAATAGTTCCAGTAGCCCTCCCGGAGTGAGGACACGATCACCCCTCTTGAGGTAGTGGAGTGAATGAATTTAACGTCATCTTCATCGACTTCCACCACCAATCCGGCATGGTTGATTTTTTTGCCTCCACGCCGGGTCTTGAAAAAAAGGAGGTCTCCTTTTTGGAGTTCCGAGACACGAATGCGTTTTCCTTCCTGAGCGATCATTTGCGAAGTGCGGGGCAGGGGGATGTCGTGTTTGAGGAAGGAAACATAGAGCAATCCGGAGCAATCCATCCCCTTGCGGGTGGTCCCCCCGTATTTATAGCGAACCCCTGTATATTCCAGGGCGGTCTCGATAACTGCCTCGGCTTTATCGATTTCCATGGCCGGAAGAGGGTTCCCGGCCTTTTCCTCAGCAGGCACTTCCCCGGGAAGGTTTGTTTCTCCTGCCTCCACGTGCACGCTTCTGGCCTCGGGGGTGGGGGTGCCCTTTCGAGCCGTCCCACAACCGGTTGCGAGCATTAGGAGGATGAGAATCAGGCAATGCGTTTTCATGTTTATTTTGTAAAAAAAGCGGGTTTCCAGGTTCGGATTTGCAAACTACCGGCAAAAGGTTCCAACCCCTGTTTCTGCAAAACTAGGAGGCCCTTGTGAAATCAACGATCAGTTTGGCAGCTTTATTGCTGGCGCCTTCCCCTCCGAGTTTCCGGCGAAGGATCTCATAGGCTTCCAGCTGTTGTTCCCTGCCCTTTCCTTCCAAAATGGCATCCAGTTCCCTGCTGAGATTTTCAGGGGTCAGGGAGGTCTGGATCAGTTCAGTCACAACCTCCCGGTCCATGATAAGGTTCACCAGGGAAATATATTCAAGGGTAATCAACCGCTTCGCAATCTGATAGGAAACCCAGTTTCCTTTATAGCACACTACCTGGGGCACCCCCAACAGGGCAGTCTCCAGGGTGGCGGTCCCACTGGTTACCAGGGCGGCATGGGATACCTCCAGAAGCGAATAGGTCTGATCCATCACCAACCCGACGCCGGGATCTTTCAGGTAGGAGGAATAAAAATCCGGTTCGAGACTGGGGGCTCCTGCCACTACAAATTGATAACCGGAATACCGGGAGGCGCTGCTGAGCATAACCGGCAGCATTTTCTGGATTTCCTGGGGCCGGCTTCCCGGCAACAGGGCAATGATGGGTTTGTCCGGGTGCAACCCATGGCTTTTCCTGAATGCCGCCGGATCTGGCGAGGGCCTGTTTTTCAGAGCATCGATCAGGGGGTGGCCGACAAAATGGACCGGTATCCCGTGCTTCTTTTCATAAAACTCCTTTTCAAAGGGGAGGATGACGTACATGGAATCGATATCGCGCTTGATTTTTCGCACCCGTCCCTCCCTTGAAGCCCAGACCTGGGGAGAAATATAGTAATGTGTCCGGTATCCTTTCTCATGCGCCCATTTGGCAATGCGAAGGTTGAACCCGGAAAAGTCGATAAAAATCAGGGCATCGGGATCAAAGGCCTCAATGTCTTTTTTGCAGAACGCCAGGTTCCTGAAAATGGTGGGAAGATTGGCCAGGACCTCCAAAAACCCCATAAAGGAAAGTTCCCGGTAATGCTTTACGAGGGTAGCCCCGGCAGCCTCCATCCGGTCGCCTCCCCAGCACCGTATCTCAGCCTCCCTGTCCTGTC
>CBDUBB010000015.1:0-17663 GCA_965365265.1 uncultured Flavobacteriaceae bacterium | reverse complement strand
GGTAGAGGCCAGTGTTCAGGTTAAGTTTGCCCTTGAATAACCATTGGGAAGCCTTTGGGTCCTAAATAAGCGTAGGCCATGTGGCAGGCTGAAATAGTAAGAATAAGAGATCATTGAACCATGACGCTGATGAGAATCGGGTTGCTGGTATCTCTGGCTGTATTTTGTTTGGTCATCTATTTGCTGATGACCGGTTCCTCCCTGCTAACCTATCCCCTTTCAGAATCTTTGGGGCTTCCTCTTGGAACCCTGATCACCTGGCTGGGCTTTCTCAGCTTTCCGGGGATCCTCTATTTTGGTTTTCCTGCGCTGAGAACCCCCCGAAGCCGAATACACCGATTTCTGAGAACCGCATGGTGGATCGGTTTGGCCCTGGCACTGGCCTGGCCTTTTATCAGCTTTTATCTTGCAGCCAACTGGTCCTTTTCCTTCAGGCTTCAGGAGGCCTTTCGTGGCAGTGACAGGGCATCCTATTATTTTTGGCACCTGTGCACGGCAACGGTCGTTTGGCCGTTGCTGGTGCTGTTCGCCCTTGTCCTGGACCATCTGCTGGGTGGGGCCCGAAAGGGGTGATCTGCCAATTGTGAATTGAGAGGTGAAATCCAGTTAGATTTTTAGGGTTGGCCTGCCAGGTTTTTACAGGCATATTCCTTAATTTGTGTGTAGGGGAGGGGGGCTGTCCCCCTGCTTAGACCAACGTTTATGTGCTACGATATCAAGGCCAGTCTGGAGGCCCAGTTAAAACGTGCCCAGCGCAGGGGGGATGCGGAAGCAGCAAACCAAATCCGGGAACAGTTGCTGCCCCTCACGGACCTGCCCCTCTATCATGCCTCCGGCTTTAGCCATCCCAAAATGTTTATTTATACGGATACGAGCCCGGATTTTCCCGTGGTGGCCACCTGGGGCCTGGTACCCCATTGGGTGCGGGACCGGGAGCAGGGCCAGAAACTCTGGAACAAAACCCTTAATGCACGGGGCGAAACCATTTTTGAGAAGCCCTCCTTCAGGAAGGCGGCCCATGATAACCGATGCCTCATCTATGTGGACGGGTTCTATGAACACCACCACCATAAAGGGGGGACCTATCCATATTACATCTACCGCAGGGATGGAAATCCCATGGTTTTTGCAGGACTCTACAACGACTGGGCGGACCCGGAAACCGGGGAGGTACTTACCACCTTCAGTATTGTTACCACGGAAGGGAACCCCATGATGGCCCGAATCCATAACAATCCAAAACTCGCAGGTCCCCGAATGCCCCTGATCCTTCCCGATGACCTTGCAGACAGGTGGCTGGCTCCCCTGGAAGATCAACTGGACCAAAAGGCCCTTCAGGAGTTAATCCGCTCCTTTCCGCAGGACGCCCTTGCTGCCCATACGGTTGCAAAGCTGCGAGGGAAACTGTATGCCGGGAATGTTCCCGGCATTAGTGAGGAGGTCAGGTATCCGGAGCTTGAATAGATATAGTTTAACCTGAGTAATCTCGACAGGAAGCAGCTGGTCCACAGCAGCGTTTTAATGCGTATATAACTTAAAAGCAGCATCGTCCTAAAAAAAGGCACAGGTAAAAAAATTAAGACCATGAAGATCACACACTGGATTTCAGCCCTTCTCCTCTCCGTTGCCCTGGTACTGGCCGGATATTTTATCGGGAACCTGCAGGTAAACGGAAAGAAATTTGACCGGTATGTCACCGTAAAAGGCCTCTCTGAACGCGAAGTTCCGGCAGACCTTGCAGTGTGGCCCATCAACATAGCCCTTACCGGAAATGATTTGCAGGAGTTAAGCCGGAGGATTGAAATGCAGAATGAAGAAGTATACCGATTCTTTATCGACCGTGGGTTTGGACCGGAGGAGATTACCCGGGGGGCAGTCAATATAAACGATGCCAGGGCCAACATCTATAATCCCCAGGCGCAATCCAGCGCCAGCAGGTATTTGGCCAAATCGGAATTCACCGTCCGCACTTCGGATATCCCCAAATTACAGCGGGCCCTTACCGGGTCCCTTGAACTGCTTTCCAGCGGGATTGTGATGGGGTCTAAAAATGAATGGCAGCCCATAGAATACATATTTACCGGACTGAATGATCTGAAACCCGATATGATTGAAGAAGCCACCAGGAATGCCCGCGAGGTCGCCGCCAAATTCGCACGGGATTCAGATGCGGAAGTAGGACGCATACGCGTGGCAAGGCAGGGTCAGTTTTCCATCACCAACAGGGATGCCAACACCCCTCAGATAAAAAATGTCAGAGTGGTATCCACCATAGATTTTCAACTGGAAGATTAAACCTGCTGCCCCGAAGTCAGCTCTGTGAAAAGGTTCTCCAGGTTCTTTGTTTTACGGCTTAGCTGAAGGGTTTTCAGTTGGTTGTCATGGGCAAAGTCAAAGATAACGCCCCTCATGTCTTTTGAAGTGGAGAAACGGATCTCATAGACAAAACCTCCCGTATTGCGAACCTCATCCACATGGGGCAGGCGTTGCAGCAAAACTTCTTCCACACGGTAGTCAAACTCCACTTCGACGACCTGTGCCTCATCTTTGCGAAGTGCTTCCATGGAGGTATCCGCCACCAGCACACCCTTATTGATGATGAGCACGCGGTCGCAAACGGCCTCCACTTCTTTCATGATATGCGTGGAGAGCAGGATTGTTTTTTCGGCCCCCACTTCCCGGATCAGCTTCCGAATCTCCAGGAGTTGGTTCGGATCCAGGCCGGTGGTTGGCTCGTCCAGGATGAGTACTTCCGGTTCGTGCAACAGGGCGGCTGCCAGACCCACCCGCTGTCGGTACCCCTTGGAAAGCTGGCCGATCTTTTTATGGGCCTCCGGCCCAAGGCCCGTTTGTGCGATAACCTCCTCGATTCGTGTTTTGGGAACGGAGTAAACCGAGGCGTTAAAGGCGAGGTATTCCTTAACATAGAGTTCCAGATACAGTGGGTTGTGCTCGGGCAGGTATCCCAGGCTGCGCTGGACCTCCCTGGGCTGGGTAAGGACATCGTATCCGTTTACCCGGGCCGTTCCCGAATCCGCTTTGTGGTAGGTGGTCAGGATTTTCATCAGGGTGGATTTCCCGGCCCCGTTTGGTCCGAGGAATCCGACGACTTCCCCTTTTCGGATGCTAAAACTGATGTCGTCAAGGGCCTGCTGAGACCCAAACCGTTTGCTGAGATGCGCTACCTCTATGGACATTGAGCGGCTATTTTGGTGTAAAAATACGCAAAGCAGGGCAAGAATCCCGAAGGGATTTGCCGAAAGGATTCCCTGCTTGTAGGAAAGGTCCTGACAGGGCTCGGGTTCCTGAAACCAGAGAATGGCCCCTGCATTGACACTACATTTTTATTACTTATCCCGGGTATTACGCCAACTTTTTTTGGATAAATCCCCTGATTTCTGCAAAATCCCAAAAAAAGGGGCCGGATCCATGGCCATTAAAAATTAATAGCTACATTAGCCCCGAAGCAATTGAGATGATGCACTCGTATTTCTGGAACGGTTTTTATTTCTACTTCTTTTACCAAAGAGGTACGGGACCGTTTTAGGATACATTAAACGTATATACAATCAGGTCCCGTTGGAAAACGGGACTTTTTTTTTGACATGGGTTACTAGTGTAATGAAGAAACTGCGAATAGCCATACAGGGGATCAGGGGATCCAACCACCACATGGTCGCCACAGAATACTTCGGGGGGGATATCGAACTGGTGGAATCCCTGTCGTTCCACAGCCTGGTCGATGCCCTGTTGGATGGGCGGGCAGATAAAGGGGTGATGGCCATTGAAAACTCGATTGCAGGGTCCATTATCCCCAATTATGCCCTGGTTTGTGAAAAGCAGCTGCATATAATCGGGGAGCATTACCTGAATATCCACCATAACCTGATGGCATTGCCGGGTCAGAAGTTGGAGAATATCTGGGAAGTGCACAGCCATCCTAAGGCGCTCCTTCAATGCCGGGAATACCTGAAAAGGCAGCCGCATATCCGGATGGTGGAAGACGTGGACACCGCAGAAACTGCCAGGCGTATCGGGGAAAACAGGCTCCAGGGGATTGCGGCCATCGCCCCCCGCATAGCTGCGGAACTCTATGGACTCGATGTCCTGGAGTCGGAAATCCAGACCATCAAGAACAACGCTACCCGGTTTATCGTGGTAAAGCGTACCAATAAGGAACTTCCGAAGGAACTAATCGATAAGGCCTCCATGCGCTTTATTACCGATCATAAAAGGGGAAGCCTGGCCACAGTACTCAATGTGATGAGTGACTGCAACCTGAACCTGACAAAGATCCAGTCGCTCCCGGTGATCGAGACTCCCTGGAAGTATTCCTTTTTTGTGGATGTGACCTTTGAAACCTATGATCATTTCGCCAAAGCGAAGTCCCTGCTTTCGCTGATGACAGAAGACTTCCAGCTTTTGGGAGAATATAAAAATGCCCGTTTATGATACCACAGGCCAATCGCTTACAACAGGTACAGGAATACTACTTTTCCCGAAAGCTCAGAGAGGTGCGCCAGCTGGCTGCAGCCGGTCATCCCGTAATCAATATGGGCATCGGCAGTCCGGACCTTGCCCCGTCCGATGAGGTGTTACAAACCCTCAAGGACGCCGTTGAGGAGATGGGGGCTCACCAGTACCAGAGCTATCAGGGACTTCCCGAGCTCAGGAAGACCATAGCCGGTTTCTACAACCGCAAATTCGGGGTTTCCCTGGACCCGGATTCGGAAATCCTGCCACTGATGGGCTCCAAGGAAGGGATTATGCATATCAGTATGGCATTCCTCAATCCGGGGGACCGGGTACTGATCCCGGATCCCGGGTATCCCACCTATGGATCGGTTACCCGGCTGGTGGGTGCAGAACCCGTAACCTATACCCTTTCCGAAGCGCAGGGATGGTTCCCGGACCTGGATGCTTTGGAGGCAGCAGGTCTGGAAGGGGTCAGGCTGATGTGGGTCAGCTACCCGCACATGCCGACAGGAGCTACCGCAAACCGGGACCAGTTCAGGGCGCTGGTGGATTTTGCACGGAGGAATAACTTGTTGCTCGTCAATGACAACCCCTATAGTTTTGTACTAAGCCATCGGCCCCTGAGTATCCTCGCCACCCCCGGAGCGGAAGGAAATGTTCTGGAGCTTAACTCCCTGAGCAAAACCTTCAACATGGCGGGTTGGCGCGTGGGGATGCTGCTGGGGGCCGCCCCCCTCATTGAAGCGGTTCTTAAAGTGAAAAGCAACATGGATTCCGGGATGTTTTACGGCATACAAAAAGGAGCCATCGCAGCCCTGAAAAGCGGCCCCGATTGGTTTGACCAGCTGGATGCCACCTACCGCCGGAGGCGTGCAGGGGTATTCCAGATCGCGGACCGGCTGGGGTGTACCTATGACCACAGGGCGGTGGGGATGTTCGTATGGGCACGCCTGCCAGAGGGGAGCCCCGACTGTGAAACCTTTATCGACCAATTGTTGTACGAGAAGCACCTTTTTGTAGCCCCGGGAACGGTTTTCGGCCCCCAGGGGGAAGGCTATATACGGTTTTCCCTTTGTGTGCCCGAAGATAAGATCCGGGAAGCCCTCAAACGCCTTGAACCAGTCAGGCAGGAACCCAAAACCCTCAAAAAAACAGAAGGATGAAGGTAATAGTAATCGGGATAGGACTTATTGGGGGCTCTTTTGCGCGGGACCTAAGAAAGGTGTCTGAAGGGGCAGAGATCCTGGGAAAGGACCGGGATAAATCCCATATGGACAGTGCCCTTGAATTGGGCCTGGTTGACCGGGAGGCTTCAGAGGCCGACTTGAAATCCGCGGACGTGGTCCTGGTTACTATTCCCGTGAACAGCCTGGCGGCGGAACTGCCGTCTATCCTGGACCAGGTGGGCGAGGAAACCCTCGTTTTCGATGCGGGTTCTACCAAAGCCCTGATCTGTGAAACCGTAAGCGATCATCCCAAAAGGAGGAATTTCCTGGCGTGCCATCCGATTGCAGGTACGGAGTTTACCGGACCACATGCTGCCATTTCCGGCCTTTTTGAGGGGAAGACCAATATTATCTGCGAAGTGGAACAGACGGCCTTCAGGATTCAGGAACGCGCCCTGGACCTCTTCCGGAAACTCGGGATGCGGATCCGGTATATGAATCCTGTAGCGCACGACCGGCATATTGCCTATGTATCACATCTTTCACATATCAGTTCCTTTATGCTGGGAAAAACGGTTATTGAGAAGGAGAAAAATGAGCGCGATATTTTTGACCTGGCAGGAAGCGGATTTGAAAGCACCGTCCGTCTGGCAAAAAGCTCCCCGGCCATGTGGACCCCGATTTTTGAGCAGAACCGGGAGAACGTCCTGGAGACCCTGGACGAGTACATCGCAAACCTTCAGGGATTTCGGAACCTGATGCAGGAAGGCAATTTCGACAGGGTCTTTGATGAAATGCAACAGACAAACCGAATCAAGGAAATATTACGCGGGATGCCAACCCCAAAAACATGAATACAACTAACACTATGGAGAATACAAGCACCTTACGAAAATGGTTAGATGACATGAACCTGCCGCATCCACTGGTGATCGCAGGTCCGTGCAGCGCGGAAACGGAAGAGCAGGTCATGGAGATTGCCCATGCCCTGAAGGATACCGATGTCAACTACTACCGCGCAGGCATATGGAAACCCCGTACCCGTCCCGGAAACTTTGAAGGAGTGGGTGCCATTGGGCTGAAATGGCTGCAGCGCGTCAAGGAGGAAACCGGCCTGAAAACAGCTACGGAGGTGGCCAACAGAGCCCATGTGGACCTGGCTCTGGAGCACGATATAGACATGCTGTGGATCGGGGCCCGTTCCACGGTAAGCCCTTTCATCGTCCAGGAAATAGCCGATGCCCTCAAAGGCACGGACCGGGTGGTCCTTGTGAAAAACCCGGTGAATCCGGATCTGTCCCTCTGGCTGGGTGCTGTTGAACGGCTGCATTCGGCCAATATTGAAAAGCTGGGGGTCATCCACCGCGGGTTCTCGACCTATGAGAAGACCAAATACCGCAATATTCCGGAGTGGCAGCTGGCCATTGAATTGCAGACCCGCTTCCCGGATTTACCCCTTATCAATGACCCGTCCCATATATCAGGCCGGCGGGATTTGATTTTCGACGTCTCACAGACGGCCTTGGACCTTAATTTTGACGGCCTGATGATCGAGACCCACCGGGATCCGGACCATGCCTGGAGCGACGCGGCCCAGCAGGTCACTCCGTCAAGGCTCGTACAGATCATGAAAGACCTCCGTATTCGAAAGGAAACCGATCAGGAAGCCGAATACAATAGCCAGCTGAACAACCTCCGGGCGCAGATTGATGTGATTGACAACCAGCTCATAGAAATCCTCGGCAGGCGGATGAAAGTGGCAGATTCCATTGGTTCTCTCAAAAAACAGCGCAACGTCGCAGTCCTGCAGACAAATCGCTGGAATGCCATCCTCGGGAAAATGATCCTGGAGGGGGAAGGCAAAGGGCTTAGTGAGGAATTCGTCCTGCGCATGTTTAAGGCGATCCACCAGGAATCCATCAATCACCAGGAAAAGATTATTAATTCTTGAGGTGTGGGCCCTGGAAACGGAAAAAAATTCTTTCAGGGGTGTAACAAATGTTGAAAGGCAAAGTCTTTTACTACAAGATTAAAAACACCATTATGAGAACACTAGTAATGGGCCTGCTTTTGCTGACGGGCCTTACCCTGTCTGCACAGGGGACCATCGACCGGGAGGTTGGCGAATTTCACGAAATAAAGGTATACGACCTGATCGAGGTCAACCTGATCCACTCAGATGAAAACCGGATCCTGATCAAGGGAAAGAATACCGGAGACATCAACTTTGTCAATAAGGACGGGGTATTGAAACTTCGGATGCCTTTGGAAAAGAAGTTCCGTGGAGAAGATACCTTTATCGAGGTGTATTACACGGACCTGGAAACAATCGACGCCAATGAAGGCGCGCAGATTGTCTGCAACGAACAGCTCGAACAGGACCGCATAGAGCTTCGCGCCCAGGAAGGCGCGCAGATCGAGATCGGCATGACGGTGCGCGATGCCCAGATACGTGCCGTTACCGGAGGCATCATCCGCGCTTCAGGCCGTGCCACCAATCAGGTAATAGTTATCAACACCGGTGGCATCTTTGAAGGGCGGGACCTAAAAACCGACTTCAGCAGTATTAAGGTATCCGCAGGCGGTGAAGCGGAACTCTACGCAGCCGCGGAGGTTGATATACATATTCGGGCCGGCGGGGATGTGCACGTTTACGGGGATCCAAAAAAGGTCCACAAGGATACGATGTTCGGCGGACGTATCTACTTCCTGGATTAGACTGGGAATGCCTGAAGCCAAAACTTCTGAAGCCAGCCTGATTTAAGGCTGGCTTTTTTAGATAGGGGCTATTTGCGAAAGATGTAGCGGGTAATAAAGATCCCCTGTCCGTCATCCTTGCCGGAATCGCTTTCCACTGCACTGGTCACAAAGGCGAGTTCCCACCCGTCGGAGACCATCGTATTGATCATGGAGGAGATCATACTATCGTTTGCAGCGATGTTCTGAAACCGGATGCCGCCCAGATTGTAAAAGTTCAGCAGTTTGGTTTCCTCGAAGTCCTTTACCCGGATCTCATCCCTTTTGGATTTGTTCCGGGTGTTGTCCTCTTCGGTTTGTTCGGAGGTGAACTCCCGGTAGTCCCTTTCATCCTGGGTATTGATTATCCGGGAGCGCCCCAAACCACCCGGGACGATGGATTCCACACTGGTAACCACCCTGTACTGCTGTGCGCTGAGGGTTGCCGGGAACAGAAGGAGGCCCATGAGGCATAATAACACTGATTTCATAGAATTGATCTTTTTTGGGTTGTACCTTTCAAATGGCCGGAGGACCAGGACAATGTTACAGGAATATTCTTAATTTGCAGTCCTACCCCAGGGACAAAATGCAGGGAATTGTTTATAAATCAACGGGAAGCTGGTACCGGGTCAAAGGCGAGGACGGGACGTTCTACGATTGCAGGATCAAAGGCAAATTCCGCCTCGAGGGGATCAAGAGTACCAACCCGGTGTCAGTGGGGGATGAGGTCCTGTTTGACCTGGCAACTGAAGGGGATGAAACCGTGGGGCAAATCCACACGATACTGGACCGCAGGAACTACCTGGTGCGAAAATCCGTCAAACTCTCCAAACAGTTGCATATCATTGCCGCCAACGTAGACCTGGTCTTTCTGTTGGTGACCCTGGAGAATCCGAAGACCTATCCTGAGTTCATAGACCGGTTTTTGGCCACGGCTGAAGCCTATGATGTCCCCTGCGTCCTGTTATTTAATAAGGAGGATACCCTGGAGGGCCACCTCAGGGACGAAACCAAATACATGGCTGCCATGTACCGGGACATCGGGTATACCTGCATCGGCATCTCGGCTAAAACTGGAAGGAATATCGACAGGGTGCTGGAGCTTATGAAGGATAAAACCTGCATGTTTGCGGGGCATTCGGGGGTTGGGAAATCCACGCTTATCAACCGTATTGCCCCGGGATTATCCCTGAAGACGGCCGAAATATCAGAACAGCACCGGCAGGGACAGCATACCACCACGTTTGCGGAGATGTATGACCTCCCCTCAGGGGGTCGGATTATTGACACCCCCGGAATCAAGGGCTTCGGCCTGGTCAATATGGAAAAGGAGGAGATCGGGGATTATTTCCCGGAACTATTTGCCCTGAAAGGGGATTGCCGTTTCAACAACTGCCTTCATCTGGACGAACCGGGATGTGCTGTAAAAAAAGCCCTGGAAGAAGGGAAAATTGCCTGGAGCCGGTACCGCTCCTATGCCCAAATGGTGACCGGGGAGGAGGATACGTACCGGATGGAACCCAGAGACGAATCATGAGAGCAGTAATTCAACGTGTACGGGAAGCCAGTGTCACCGTTGAGGGAGAGGTGGTCTCAAGGATCGGTCCGGGCCTGCTCGTTTTATTGGGTATCGAGAACGCTGATTCCCCGGAGGATATCGACTGGCTCGTGCCAAAAATTGGCAACCTGAGAATCTTCAACGATGAGAATGGGGTGATGAACCGCTCGCTGCTGGATACGGAGGGAGAATTGATTGTGGTGAGTCAGTTTACCCTGATGGCGTCCACGAAAAAAGGAAACCGGCCGTCCTACATTCGGGCTGCCCGGCCTGAAACAGCCATTCCTTTGTACGAGACCTTTGTGCGAAGTATGGAGGCTTTCCTCAATAAGGAGGTGGGGACGGGCATTTTCGGGGCAGACATGAAGGTTTCCCTGCTCAACGATGGCCCGGTTACTATCTGGATAGACACCAAAAACAGGGAATAAAATCCCGGAAACGTTGTCATGGCAATCACGAACCCTTAGATTTGACAAAAATCCGTTCCGATGAACATACAAAATGCCCAGCAGGCGGTAGATGACTGGATCAGGGCCCACGGGGTCCGATATTTTGACGAACTGACCAACATGGCCCAGCTCACAGAAGAGGTGGGGGAGGTGGCCCGCATCATTGCCCGGCGCTACGGCGAGCAAAGCGAAAAAGAGTCCGACCGGGAAAAGGACCTGGGAGAGGAACTGGCCGATGTGGTCTTCGTGGTGTTATGCCTGGCCAATCAGACGGGAATCGACCTTCAGAAGGCTTTTGACAAAAAGCTGGATTTAAAAACCCAGAGGGACCGTGACCGGCACCGGAATAACCGCAAACTGAAATAGTGTTGCCCTAATCAGGAATCTCTAAACCGGGTATTGTGAAATTACACCTAACCGGGCCAGAAAGCCCACAGCTCAGGGGAACTATCCGCATTACCGGATCCAAGAGTGAATCCAACCGCCTCTTGCTGTTACAGGCCAATTATGGAAGTATCCGGATTGAAAACCTGTCCAATTCGGATGATACCCGGGTGATGCAGCAAGCCCTCACTTCGGGAGAATCCCTGTTGGATATCCACCATGCCGGAACGGCGATGCGATTTCTTACGGCGTATTGGGCGGGAAAGGCGGGAAGGCAGGTGATCCTCACCGGGTCGGAGCGCATGAAGCAGCGCCCCATTGAAATCCTGGTGGATGCACTCCGGCAGTTGGGGGCGGAAATCGCCTACCTCGAAGCCCCGGGCTGTCCGCCGCTTAAAATTCACGGGACCCGGCTGGAAGGATCAAAAGTAACCCTGCCGGCGGATGTCAGCAGCCAGTATATTTCGGCCCTGTTGCTCATCGCACCTACCCTGCCGGAGGGACTGGAACTAACCCTGGTAGGGCAGATCACTTCCCTTCCCTATATCAAAATGACCCTGGCACTTTTAAAGCGGCTCGGGATCCAATCCGAGATGGAAGGCAACCGCATCCGGGTGCATGCCAAAAGCGAAATTCCTGAACAGACTATCGTGGTGGAATCCGATTGGAGCTCTGCCTCTTATTACTACAGCATTGTGGCCCTTGCAACTCCGGGGACCCGGATTGTACTGCAATCCTATCGGCCGGATTCCCTTCAGGGAGACAGCATTTTACAGGAGATTTACCGGGATCTGGGAGTCCGATCTGAATTTGAGGATGACAGGCTTGTCCTTACCCGGGAGGAAGCCCGCCCTGTTTCACACCTGACCCTCGATCTGATAGAGGCCCCTGACCTGGCACAAACCCTGGCCGCATGCTGCTTTGGCCTGGGGATTTCCTGCGAACTTACCGGCCTGCATACCCTGAAGATCAAGGAAACGGACCGCCTGAGTGCCCTGGAGGCGGAACTGACCAAACTGGGGGCACAAGTGGAGGTGTCCGATCATTCGCTTCAGCTCCATAAAGGTGGAGTTTTAAAGGCGGGAAAATCCATCGCCACCTATAACGATCACCGGATGGCCATGGCCTTTGCACCCCTGGCCCTCAGGACAGATTTGATGGTTGAGGATGCCGGGGTGGTATCCAAATCCTATCCCGGATTCTGGGAAGATCTGAGATCCCTGGGATTCCGGTGTGAGAAGGCCTGAAATCCAGAATTCTTTGCGGCTTGAGTATCAGGGCTCCGACCAAACGGCGAGTTCGTTCCCGCCTGGATCCCTGAAATGGAACCGCCGCCCCCCTGGAAAGGAAAAGATGTCCTTTGTGATCTTCCCCCCGGCTTCCCGTATGGTCTGCAATACAGTTTCCAGTTCGCTGTGATAGAGGACTATCAACACTCCGTCGCAAGGAGCTTCATCGGATTTTTGAAACCCTCCGGAGACCCCGCTTTTTTCAAAAGAACAATACCCGGGGCCATAATCGGTAAATTCCCATTGGAAACACTTGTGGTAAAACGCCTTGACGGCCTCAAGATCCTTTGCTTTGAATTCGATGTAATCGATGTGGTTATTTTTCATAAGGCTGAATATTGCACCCGTTGTCCTTGTTTTTACTCTTCAGATAGCTTCTTAAAACGCATCATGGGAACATCGCCAATCAGAAGTTCCAGCCTGCCGTTGTCTGTCAGTTGCCATCGGTCCACCTTAGCGATAATAGTTCGAAAATGATTTTCCCCTTCCCCACAATACATGAGGGTGGAGGGCCCTGGCTCCCCAAAGCGAATTTCCTGTCCTTTTAGGTTATAGGGGGCCCGGTATCCATTGCAGCCACTATTGCCGATGACATATCCAATTCCTTCTTCAAAGGAGATTTGCGGCTTCTTGTCCGGGAACAGGGCATCAAAGGCGATCCGTGGACCGGACAGGTATTCCAGTTCCCAGGCCTGGCCGTAGGGGAATTCCGGCCCGGTCGATTTTGTGCCTCCACAGGCGGAGAAAAGAATCAGGAGCAGTGCTGAAAATCGGTTTGCCAACGGATTCATGAGGTCAGATTTTAAAGGGGTTTTTTCCTTTACAAGATACGAATCAAAAGCATTGGTTCTGCCATCCGATGCGGTATGGAACGGTGTCCTCAGACAGGTCCGGGGGAGTTTTCCGGTCTTTTACTTGACATCGCGTGGGCCCCGGTCGTATATTTGCAGCCGCGAAAACTGAAAACTCCCAGCACCATATGAAACTTTCACATTTCAATTTCGAACTACCCAAAGACCTCCTGGCAGAATACCCGGCTGAACACAGGGATGAATCCAAACTGATGGTGGTCCACAGGGAAACCGGAAAGATTGAGCACAAACTTTTCAAGGACCTGATTGATTATTTCGACGAGGGAGATGTGATGGTACTCAACAATACAAAGGTCTTTCCGGCCCGGCTCTTCGGGAACAAGGAGAAGACCGGGGCGAGGATCGAGGTATTCCTGCTGCGGGAGCTCAACCAGGAACAGCGCCTCTGGGACGTCCTTGTAGACCCTGCCCGGAAGATCCGAATTGGAAACAAACTCTATTTCGGGGAAGATGAGGCCCTGGTGGCAGAAGTCATCGACAATACCACTTCCCGTGGGCGTACCCTGCGCTTCCTCTACGATGGAGCCTACTCGGATTTTCGTCGGAAAATGCGGGAACTGGGCCAGACCCCCCTTCCCAAATACATCAAGCGCGATGTAGAGCCGGAAGACGAGGACCGGTACCAGACCATTTATGCCAAGCATGAGGGGGCTGTGGCCGCCCCAACGGCCGGGCTTCATTTCTCCAAACACCTCCTCAAGAGACTGGAAATAAAAGGGATAGATTTCGCAGAACTAACCCTTCACGTAGGGCTGGGGACTTTTAACCCGGTAGAGGTGGAGGACCTTTCCAAACACAAAATGGACAGCGAGGAACTGATCATAGACGAAAAGGCCACTGAGGTTGTCAACAAGGCCAAGGAAGAAAAGCGCAGGGTTTGTGCCGTGGGAACCACGGTAATGCGCGGGCTGGAAAGTGCGGTTTCTTCCGAGCACATGCTCAACACCTTTGAGGGCTGGACAAATAAATTCATTTTCCCCCCCTACGATTTCAGCATTGCCAATGCCATGATCACCAATTTCCACCTTCCAAAATCAACCCTCCTGATGATGGTATCCGCTTTTATGGGACACGATTTGATGAAACGCGCCTATAAGGAGGCCATCCTGGAACAGTACCGCTTCTATTCCTACGGGGATGCGATGCTGATCCTCTAGCCTGAAATGGCTGGCCGGGATCCGGCAATAACAATTAGAGCTATGGAAACGGCCGAGAAAAAAGACATTCGTGCCCTGAGCCGCAAAGACCTGAGGGATTTCTTCATGGATTCCGGGGAAAAGGCTTTCCGCGGGGACCAGGTCTTTGAGTGGCTATGGAAGAAAGGGGCTCACTCCTTTGACGAAATGACCAACCTTTCCCTGGAGCACAGGGAACTGCTTACCACCAGGTTTACGATCAATCATATTGCAGTGGACCAAATGCAGCGCAGTAAGGACGGTACCATCAAGAATGCCGTCCGTTTGCACGATGGCCTGATCGTGGAGTCTGTCCTGATCCCGACCGAGAGTCGGACTACGGCCTGTGTGTCAAGCCAGGTGGGATGCAGCCTGGATTGCAGGTTCTGTGCAACGGCCCGCCTAAAACGCATGCGCAACCTGAATGCGGACGAAATCTATGACCAGGTAGTTGTTATCGACCGCCAGAGCCGGCTGTATTTCGGACGGCCGCTAAGCAATATCGTCTTTATGGGAATGGGGGAGCCGCTCATGAATTATCCCAATGTGGTAAAGGCTATTAGGATGATCACTTCCGATGACGGACTCGGAATGTCGCCCAGGCGGATTACGGTTTCCACCTCAGGTGTTCCGAAGATGATCCGGAAACTCGCGGACGAAGGACTCCGATGCGGGCTGGCAGTATCCCTTCACTCAGCTATTGATGACACCCGGTCCGGGATCATGCCCTTTAATGCGAAGATGCCTCTGGGGGATCTGAAGGAGGCAATCCAATACTGGTACCAGCAGACCAGGAGCCAGGTTACCTTTGAGTACGTTGTTTGGGAAGGGATCAACGATAAGGCCGAGGATGTGAAGGCCCTTCTGGAATTCTGTAAGGCAGCTCCCTCCAAAGTGAACCTAATTGAATACAACCCCATTGACGACGGGGAATTCCAACAGGCGTCCGAACCGGCTATTCAGTCTTATGTGAGTGCCCTTGAAAGGGCAGGTATCACGGTTACCGTCCGGCGGTCCCGGGGGAAGGATATCGACGCGGCCTGTGGACAACTGGCCAATAAAGGAGGGGGAGAAGCTGCAGCTTCCTGATTGGGAGCGAATCTTGAATTTAAAGGGCACCCCCACCCACCCGACTTCAAAGATATCCGGACACCCTGCAGCATCCTTTCACCATTCCTTTCGAGATGCCTGAATTTTATGGATGTTAGCGGCACTCGGCTTTTACCCGCTTATTCCGAATCGATGAGTTCTATGGGATAGTAGAATTTGCGCACCTGCCGTTTGACATAGAAAAACCGCACGACCCCCACCACAAGCAGCAGGGGGGCCAGGATCGTCAGAAAATACCCGATATCCCGGATCTCCTGCAATACCTCCATCTTAAGGATGGCAAACCCGGAGCTCAGGAATACGATAAAGGTCCGGAAGTAGGCCAGGAAGGTACGCTCATTGGCCAGCCGAGTACGCTCTATGGCCAGGGCGTCCGTGCGGTTGAGTTGTTCTTTCTTCTTATTCTTCTTTTTCATTTTGTTCAAGGTTCAAGGTTCAAGGTTCAATCCTTACGGTTTAGGAGGGAGCTCGTTTTCAGCCGGCATCCCTGTTCCGTTCTGTGGGGGTTGTTTCGCAGGGCTCTATGTGGATCAACACATTGCCCAGCCCGGGAATTTGACTTTTGAGGTGGTCCTTCAGGCGGTGGGCAAGTTCATGGCCTTCCCTGACGGAGATTTCGCCATTTACCCGTGCATGAAGGTCCAGTAAGTATCGCATTCCGGCCTTTCTTATAAAACATTTCTCAGTTCCGAGGATGCCAGGTACCTCCAGGGATTCCCTGCGGACCATTTCCACCAGGTCATCGTACCGGTGCTCGTCCATCACTTCCCCCAGGGCTGGCCTGAAGATCTGGTAGCTGTTGTAAAGGATGAACCCTGCGGCAAAAATGGCGGCCCAGTCATCTGCGGTTTCATACCCTTCCCCAAACAGCACCGCGACAGAGATTCCGACAAACGCAAGGACGGAGGTAATGGCATCGCTTCGGTGGTGCCAGGCATCTGCCCTGAGGGCTGAACTCCCGGTCTGCCGGCTTTTCTTTATGACTACCCGGTAGGAGATCTCTTTCCAGAGGATGATTGCCGCAAGTACAATTAGGGTCCATGTTTCCGGGGTTTTCTGCGGGCTGCGGATGTTTTCAATGCTTTCGTGTACAATGATTCCGGCAGATACGACCAGAAAAGCCACTACGACAAAGGTAATCAGGGGTTCTACCTTGCCATGCCCATAGGGGTGGTTCTCATCGGCGGGTTTGCGCGCGTAGGTAAGCCCGAGAAGGACCAGCAGGGAAGCAAAGACATCTGTAGTGGATTCAATCGCATCTGCAATAAGGGCATACGAGTTGCCAAAAAAACCTGCTATTCCTTTGATACCGGCCAACAGGAAATTTGAAAGCATACTGAAATACGCGGTCCTTATGGCGGAGGTTTCATTTGGCATGCGACACGGTTTAAATCAACTCGCCTGGAGGATAATGCAAAGATAGTGCATACCGGGATCATAGCCGATTCCCAGGGATGGTCCGCCAAGCCTGCCAAAGCAGAATTCAATGCCCGTGGAACCGGGGCGTATTACAGGGGTTTTCCCGCATTTTTTGGCTAATTTTACACCCGATCCCACACCAAACAGGAATCCATTGAAAGTAAGCGCACAAATCAGGGAACCCATCGAACGTGAAATGGAACTCTTCGAGAAGAAATTCCACGATTCCATGAAGTCCCAGGTGCCCCTGCTGAACCGGATAACCTATTACATCGTTAACAGGAAGGGAAAGCAAATGCGCCCCATGTTCGTTTTCCTCACGGCCAAAATGCTCAATGAGGGGGAGGTTAACGAGCGCACCTACCGCGGTGCTTCGGTTATCGAGCTAATCCATACCGCAAGCCTGGTACACGATGATGTGGTGGACGACAGCTTCAAACGCCGCGGATTTTTCTCCATAAATGCCCTCTGGAAAAACAAGATCGCCGTTTTGGTCGGGGATTTCCTCCTGGCCCGGGGTATGCTCCTGTCCGTGGACAACGGGGACTTCGATCTGCTTCGGATCATTTCCGTGGCTATGAGGGAGATAAGCGAGGGGGAGCTGTTGCAGATCGAAAAGGCACGGCGGTTGGATATTACGGAAGAGGTGTATTACGAGATCATCCGGCAGAAAACAGCCACCCTGATCGCTGCCTGTTGCAGCCTGGGTGCCGCGTCCGTCCGTCCGGATACAGATGAGGTAGAGGTCTTCCGTAAATTTGGGGAACTCTGCGGCATGGCTTTCCAGATAAAAGACGATCTTTTCGACTATGGTGAGGAGCGAATCGGGAAACCCACCGGGATCGATATCAAAGAACAGAAGATGACCCTCCCGCTTATATACGCCCTGAATCACGCCCCGGATAAAGAGCGGAAATGGCTGATCAACTCGGTTAAAAACCACAATAAGGACCGCAAACGGGTGCGCGAGGTCATCCAGTATGTAAAGGATTCTGGCGGACTGGAATATGCTGAAAAAAAGATGCT